>JBOGGK010000547.1:0-7194 GCA_050744045.1 Acidimicrobiales bacterium
ACTGCTGGCACCTGGCCAGGCTGCACGTTGTTGTCGGCGCGGCTGGCCTTGGCGGGCAGAGCCGGCCGCCGGCCAGGCTTTCTGGCCCGGGCTGGGTCGCAGTGCTAATTTTGGCGGCTGGGACAGGCGGTGTTTCGCCAACCGCGACCTTGCGAGGCTCAGGTGACTGGCTGGCCGAATTTCGACGTCAGCGTCGTTTCGAACGGGGTTGGCCGCAGTGTGGACGTCGTGGTGACAGGAGAGCTTGACTTGGCGACCGCGCCCAAGCTCCGCCGCGAGCTCCTAGCCGTGGTTGGCTCGGGGATGCTACGACTGACGGTCGACCTCAGAGGGGTCGACTTCATCGACGCCGCGGGCATCGGTGCGCTGGTCGAGGGCGCCAACGCCGCCTCCCGCCAGGGAGTAGACCTCGTCGTCCGCCGCCCCAGCCGCAGCGTCCGCCGCCTTTTCGACGTGCTCGCCCTCCACGGGGTGCTGCCCGAAGAGGGCAGCAGAGCTTGAGCTGAGGCGGGCACTCAGTGCAGAAGCTCGAGGACGGCCTCGACCGGCGCCGGGGTCAACCGCTGGGGGGCGCGTAACCGTCGGGATGAGCAGAGTGCCAGGCCCAGGCACTGGCGACAGTGCCCATCAAGTCGTAGCGGGGCGACCAACCGAGGACCTCGTGAGCCTTGGCGTTGTCGGCGTAAAGGGCGACCGGGTCGCCCCCCCTGCGGGAGGCGTCGACGAAGGGCACGGGGCGGCCGGCGGCCTTCCCGGCCGCGGCGATCACTTGGCGGACCGTGGAACCCGTACCCGTGCCCAGGTTGAACACGTCGCTCGGCCCTCCTCCATCCAAGTAGGCGAGGGCCCGCAGGTGGGCGTCGGCGAGGTCGTCGACGTGGATGTAATCGCGTACTGCGGTGCCGTCGGGGGTCGGGTAATCGGTCCCGAAGACTTTCAGCTCGGGTATGCGCCCAAGGAGAGCCTTCATCGCTACAGGCACGAGGTTGGCCGTGAGCGTCCAGTCTTCACCCGCCGACCCGTCGGGCGCGGCGCCGGCCGCATTGAAGTAACGGAGGCTGACCGACCTCAGCCCGTGGCAGACGTCGTACCAGTGGAGCATGCGCTCGACCATGGCCTTGCTCTCCCCGTAGGGGCTCTCGGGCCGGAGCGGCTGCCGCTCGTCGACGGGCAAGGCTTCGGGGGTGCCGTACACGGCGCAGGTGGAGGAAAAAACCAGCCTCCCTACTCCAGCTTCGTACAGCGCATCGAAGAGCGCGGCCGAGCCCCCGACATTGTTGGAGAAATAGCGGCCGGGTACTGCCATCGACTCGCCGGCGGCCTTGTAAGCGGCGAAGTGGACCACGGCGTCGATCCCATAGGATCTGACCGTCTCTGCTACGAGGCGCCTATCGGCGATATTGCCCACCACGATCGGGACGTCTCCTACGGCCTCGCGGTGGCCGAGCTCGAGCGTGTCGAGCACAACCACGTCGTAGCCGTGGCGGCGGAGCAGGCGGGCCGTGTGCGAACCGATGTAGCCGGCGCCGCCGGTCACCAAGATGGCCATGGCCCCGATCTTGCCACGTCGCGCCTCTCCCCGTCCGGGGCCAGCACGGTCGGAGAACCTTCTCGGAGCGCCGGGGCGGGCTGTGCCAAGCGACGACTGAGGCGCCTTTTGCTGTCAGGATGCGTGCACCTCCCCCAGGTTCGTCAGCCCTAACGGCCTCGATACCAAGGCGGTTTTGGTAGTGGCGGGCGTCGGGTACCCGCACAGCGCCCGCCCAGTCGCCCGTCATCCCCGCCCGCATGGCGATACCAGAGTCGAGGCCGACCACTTCGTGGCCAATCCGGGCCACCCCGACGAGCCCACCCGACCAGGCCCACACGCCCGCAGGTGGGTTTAGCTTCACCGTGGAGCACGTGCAGACGTGCTCCTGCTTGACCTTCAGGTTGGTCGAAGGTGTTTGGTGATGGCATGGACCATCTACTGACCATCGGGGCCTTCGCACAGCGCTCCGGGCTCTCGCGCAGCGCGCTGCGCTTCTATGACGAGTGCGGCCTCCTCTTGCCCGTGGCCGGGGACGACTCGACCGGTTACCGCTACTACGCAGCCGCACAGGTACGCGACGCCGTGCTGGTGAAACGGTTGCGCGCGGCGGAGCTTCCCGTGGGGGACGTTCGGCGGTTCCTGGCCGCAGGGGTAGCCGAGCGAAAGCAGATGCTGGCCGCGCACGCCTGCCGGCTCGAAGAACGCGCCGGTACGCTCAGGCGCGCCCTGGACGAGCTACTCGGACGCCTTGATCGAGCGCCACAAGACGAGCAGCGGAGAACTCGTGCACCGTCATGGCGGACGTGCTCGCCGCGGCGATCGGCCAAGTGGTCTTCGCCGCCGCGAGGGTAGCGGAACGGCCCGAGCTGTCTGGGATCTGGGTCGAGGCAGCAGAGGGATCGCTCTGCCTTACCCTCAGCCTCGCGGGGCTCCGCTCCCCGGCCCTGGCGGCCCCGCCAGGCGACCGTCGGCGCCTGCTCGGCGAACTGCGCGAAGGATGGCAAGCGGTGCGCGAGCGGTCGTGGCTCGCCTCCTATGTGGCCCATGTGTCGCTCTCCAACGCCGTCGCCGTGAGCCCGTTCTTCGTACTCGGGCCTCTTGTGGCCAAAAGGTACCTGGGCGGCGCACCGGCGTGGTCCGCGATCGCGATCAGCTACGGGGTGGGGGCGTTCGCCGGCAGCTGGATGGCGCTCCGCTGGCAGCGGGCCAGGCCCATGCTGGCGACGTTCGCCGTCAGCACGGCCATGGCGCCCCTGCTCACGCTGTTGGCGGCGCCGGCGTCGCTCGGGCTGGTCCTACCTGCTGGGGTGGCGGCGGGAGTAGAGGGCTCGGTCTACAACACGCTCGCTTCGACGTGCCGGCAAGTCAACGTCCCTGACCATTTGCTGTCCCGTGCGTCTTCGTTCGTGACTCTCGGCGGGCTCGTCGGGGTGCCGGTGGGAATGGCCCTTTCGGGGGTTGCCGCCGACACCTTCGGCACACATGTGGTGCTCTTTGTCGCCAGCGCCTGGGTAGTGGTCAGCGCCGGCATTGCGATGGCATTGCCTACCGTCAGGGTACGGCTCCCGCTTGCGATCGCCGACCCCGTAAAGGCGTCGTGAACCCTCCGCCCTGAGGTTACCCGGGGCACGGTCGCTGGCCGCCTTCGTGAGCAGGGGCACGCACGCTCTCTGCGGTACGTGGCACCTGTCCGGGGGGTTCTGGGCGGACGATATGAAGCAGCTGCTGCTTTGAGGCTACTGCGCCCAGCGAGCGCGGAACCGTCTAATTGCACAATGGTTGTAGGCGTCACGGCCAAGCCGTAACGTCGAGAGTTCCAATGGGCCAGCTCCCGAACCGCCTGCCGACCACTTGGCCTGGCTTTATAGCGAGGTGCTTGCCCATTGGGCTTCCCGCGGTGTGGCTCGAAAGAGGCCCAAGAGCCCAAGTCACCGAAATCAGACATGCTCGCCGCGGCCGCAACTTCTCCGTGTACAAAGGAGAACTCCCGTGACAGTGATGATCGGCGTCGACCCGCACAAGGCCTCGCACATCGCAGTCGCGATCGACGGCTCCGAGGAGGAGCTCGGCAAGCTGAGTGTCCGTGCCCGCTCCGGCCAGGCTAAGGCCTTTTTGGCCTGGGCGGCTCAGTAACCCGAACGCACCTGGGCGATCGAGGGCGCCGGCGGCCTCGGTTACCTGCTCGCACAACAGCTCGTCGAAGCGGGCAAGACAGTCCTCGACGTGCACCCGAAATTTGGTGCTCGTGTGAGGCTGTTGTCCACGAGGAACGTTGGCGCCCTATGCGAGACCGGACAGGCCGCCCAGGCATACAAGCCCGAGCGTGAGACGCCGATGACCCGGCAGAGCCGCTTGACGCCGTAGGCGTTCCGGTAGTCCCTGACGAACCGGGAGCGGCAGACCGGACCGTCTCGCGCGCGAAGTAGGCGGCTGCCTCACGCAGGATCTCCTTTTCCATCTTCAGTTCCTTCACTTCCAGGCGAAGCGGGCGGAGCTCTTCGAACTCAGAGGGGCTCACTGCCAACGGGACGGCGGCATGGGCCTGTTCGGCCTGGTGTGCCTTCACCCAGTTGCAGCAACGTGGTCTCGTTGACACCCGGCCGCCTGGCCACTGACGCGCTCGAGGCATCTGTCGCCAAGGCCATCTGCACCCCTTCCCGACGGAACTGCTCAGGGCGCTTCGCGCCCAAAACGAATACACCGTCCAACAGTATATGCTGTTGGCGTGGCAGGCCGCGCGATGCAGGAGGCGACGTTCCTGATCCTGACGGCGCTGGCGGCGGGGAGCCAGCACGGCTACGGGATCACCTCGGACGTGCTGGCGATCTCAGATGGGCGCGTGCGGTTGCGGGCGGGGACGCTCTATTCGGCGCTGGACCGTCTGCGGATCGACGGCCTAGTCGACGTCGACCGAGAAGAGGTCGTGGACAGCCGCCTGCGGCGCTACTACCGGCTCACTGTGGACGGCCGACGGCAGCTCGCTGTCGAGGCCGACCGTGCCAGGGCCAAAGCGGCGACCGCGTTGGCCCGGCTTGGCCCGGCCGGAGGTGCCTCACCGTGAGCGGGGTCGACGTGGGGGCTGCCTACCGTCGTTGGCTGCGGTGGTACCCACGCGAGTTCCAGCGCGAGCACGCCGATGAGCTTCTGGGCGTGTTGCTGGCTGAGACTGGCGCCGGCTGCCGGGGGCCGCGCCCGGTTGAGTGCCTTGACCTGGTGCGTGGGGGGCCTGTCGATGCGCCTGCGGCCCCGGGTGCCTCGGTCCGACCGGGCCGGGTTCGCCGTGGTGCGGTTGATGTACCTGGTGGCTCTCGTGGAATGCGCGGTCGCGGTCACGGTCGCTGGCACTACCAGAGCGGTGCGGGCGAGCATGATGGCCGCTGACCCCGGGGTACACGGCTGCGCAGTCGCGTGCCGAGTTGGCCGGCAGCGTCGGTCCTCTGGTGCTGTCGGCGGGGCTCGGGGTGATCGTGCTGGTGTGGCTGGCGTGGTGCAGCGGGCGCGGGCGTCGCTGGGCTAGGGCGCTGTTCATCGTGAACTTCGTTATGACCACCTACAGCCTGCTGCACGGCCTGGCCGGCGGCTCGGCCACCTACGCCCCCGTCGACCTGGCGGTGGGGACCGTGCTCTGGCTGATGGAGCTGGCCACGCTCGGCGTGATCGTGATCAGTGAGGCTCGACGCCTCGCCACCTCGCGGTCGGGCGCGCGAGTACCGTCGCCGGGCCCGGCGTTGACCTTCAAGGCCGCCGGCCGCGCCCGCTAACAAGGAGAGCCCTGATCTGGTTGTCACTATCGCGTGTGGTGACGTGACCTGCGAACAGGTCCCTCGGGGGCTGCGTCAGGCACACCGGCGGCGGACCCTCCCGCGGGTGGCAGTGACGGCGCTCATGTCGCTCCACGTGGCACCGCAGAGCCTGGTCGTCGCCTTGGGGCTGGCGGCCGGGTTGGTGGTCTTCGACATCCGGGGCTCGGGGCCGTGCCGACCATATTCGACCGCGAGCGCTCGTGACGAGGTCGTGAACAGGGCTGTGCCGCAACTCTCAGGTCCTCACGCCAATGGGTGCCTCCGCAGCAGGCTCTTAACCCTTTCACAGATAAGGAGATCAACCATGTCCGATCACCAACTGTCACATCCCACCGGGGCGTTGGCTGGGTACCCAGGAGCGCGCTTGGCCCTCCCGGCCGCCTTGCTCGCCTCGGTGACCATGTTGGCCGCAGGGAGCGCAGGAGGCGGCAGCCCCGCCCCGGCCACCACGAGGTTCCCGGGCGCGGCGGTGCCTTCGGGGCAGTGGCCGTACCCGAACGGCGACTTGGCCAACACCAGGGTGGCGCCGGGGTCTGTGATCTCGGCGGCGAACGTGTCGGAGCTGCGGGAAGCCTGGTCGTTCAAACTGACGGGCAAGGCAGCAGCTGGCGTGTCGTACTCGGGGTCGCTGACCTCCATCCCCGTGGTGTCCGACGGGGTCGTGTACATACAAGACCAGGACGCCAACGTCTACGCGTTGGCCCTCGCCACGGGCAAGTTGAAGTGGGAGTACGAGGTGAACGTCCCCGAGACCAGTGGCCCCGGGCCTGACGGTGTAGCCATCGCGGACGGGACCGTGTACGGCGGCACGCAGGGCTCGGTCTTTGCCCTCAGCGCGGCGAGCGGCAAGACGGTTTGGGTGGACCGCCACTTGCTCAACAAAGGCCAAGGGGTGTTCGAGATCCAACCCCAGGTGGCCCACGGGCGGGTCTACCTGGCCAGTGCGAAGGGCCCTGGCGATGGCGTGCTGATCGCGCTCAATGCCGCCAACGGCCACCTGTTGTGGGAGTTCAACACGGTCCTCCACCCGTCGCCGAGCGTGGCGGCTATCGGCTCGGGCGGGGCCTGGGAGACGCCGCTGGTGGGCAGCGACGGCTCGGTGACCTTCGGCACCGGGAACCCGTACCAAAGCATCGCAGAGGCGGTGGAGCACCCCTCCCGCCAGCTCTACACCGACAGCGCGGTGAACCTGGACGCGGCGACCGGGAAGCTGCGCTGGTACTACCAGGCCGTGCCGGACGACTTCATGGACCACGACCTGCAGGCTGCGCCGGTGTCGGCGTCCATCAAAGGGGCCCCCGTGGTCATCACAGCCGGCAAGATGGGCTATGTCTACGCTCTGGACGCCCGCACCGGGGCGCTTGTGTGGAAGACCCCGGTCGGCAAGCACAACGGCCACGACAACGACTCGGTGCTGGCGCTTGCGCACAAGCTCAAGATCAGGTTCCCCTACACCTACGAGCCCGGGGGCCTGGGCGGCGTGCTGTCGAACCTGGCTGTGGCGGGCGGCAGTGTGTACGTGGCCACCAACGACCTCCCCTTCACCGCCACCAGCCTGACCACCTACAGCACCACAGAGCACCCGCCCGAAACGGGGGAGGTGGAGGCGCTCAGCCTCGCCACAGGAAAGGTCGAATGGGGCACCAAGGTCCCCACGATGCCGCTCGGGGCGGCCACGGTCTCAGACGACTTGGTCTTCACCGACCTCTACAACGGCGTGCTGGTCGCTCTCAACCGGCGCACCGGGGAGATCGTCTACCGTCGCCAGTTGCCCGCATCGGCCAACGCGCCGATAGCGGTCTTCGGCAACACCGTGCTTGTCCCCGCCGGCGCCCCCGAGACATCGGCCTCGGGCAAAAG
>JBOGGK010000548.1:0-2642 GCA_050744045.1 Acidimicrobiales bacterium
GGGAGTGGGTCGTCGACCTCCGCCAGCGGCGGGCCTTCGCCCGACACCATGCACCCGGCACGATCTCGGTGGAGATGGGCGATTCCTTCGCCACGTTCTTGGGTTGGGCGATGCCGTGGGGCAGGCCGCTCAGCCTGATCGGCGAGAGTGCCACCCAGGTGGCGGCTGCCCAGCGCGAACTGGCCCGCATCGGGGTCGAGCAGCTCACCGGCGCTGCCATCGCCAGTACTGGCAGCGCACCTACCGGCAGTACTGGCAGTGCGGCTACCGGCAGCACTGACGGTACCGCCCGCAGCGCCAGCCAGGGCCTCGGCGCCCGCTCCGCGTCCGCCTACCGTGTCGCCGGTTTCGAGGACCTGGCCCCCGTGTTGGGCCAGCCAGGCGTGGTCGTCGTGGACGTCCGCCGGCGCGACGAGTGGGACGCCGGTCATGTCAGCGGGGCGGTCCACATCCCTTTTTGGGAAATAGAGGACCGCGTGGAGGAGATCCCGCCAGGAGAGGTCTGGGCCTACTGTGCCACCGGGCTGCGGGCATCGATCTCGGCGTCGTTGATCGAGCGGTCGGGACGCCGGCCGGTCCTGATCGACGACGACTGGCCGCCTGCTGCCGGCACTGGGCTGCCCATCGTCCGCTGAAGTGCCTGAGCCGGCAAGAGCCCGGGGGCGGCGCGGAGGTGGCGCCGCCCGACGCGGAGATGGCGAGAGCCGGGAAGGTGGCGCAGGCGGCGGGAGCCGGCGCTGCCCAGCGCCATCAGCCGCACGCCAGCGCCCGGGAGCGTTCATAGAAGCAGAAAGCCCCCGCCCGGGCGGGCGGGTTAATGTAAACATGTCGACGTTTTCCGCCCAGCAGGGCGGAGCCTTTGTAACATTGCGCGCGCCGGGCGGCCATAACTGCAGAAAGCTCATCGGCAGCCGCGCGTAAATGGCTTAAAACCCCCCCGCTCCAGCGGGGGTTTTTGCACGTTTGTTGACGGTGGCCCGGCCGGGCTCGGTTACTGTGCCTTCGTAGGACTTCCGGGCCGGCCCGCTACGGCCCGCCGGCCAGGCGCCCGCCGCCACGACCCGCAAGACCCGGCGTGACCCGGCGCCGTTGGGGGGCCGGCGCCGAACCGCTAGTGGCCGCCGGCACCCAGTGCCCGGCGCACCCCAAGCGCCAACCGGAACGAGCGGGCCCGGGGCTACCGTCGGAACATGAGGAAAGCGTGACGAAGGCCCTGTGGGACGGCATCAGGAGGGACCGCGTTGAGACGGTCGTCGTCGGCAACGGCCCCCTCGCCCCTGAAGAGGTGGCGGCGGTCGCCCGAGGTGGCGCCAAAGTAGAGCTCTCCCCGGGGGCGACCAAATTGATCGAGACGGGCCGGGAGCATGTGGACGCTCTGGCCGGCGACACGGCGCCCCACTACGGCATCTCGACCGGCTTCGGGGCCCTCGCCGCCCGGCACATCCCCCCATCACGGCGGGCGCAACTGCAACGCAGCCTCATCCGTTCCCACGCCGCCGGCTCGGGCCCGGCGGTCGAGCGCGAGGTGGTTCGGGCCATGATGCTGCTTCGGCTGGCGACGCTCGCCACCGGCCACACCGGCGTCCGCCTGGGGACGGTGAAGGCCTACGCCGCCATGCTCAACGCCGGCATCACCCCCGTCGTACCCGAGCACGGCTCGCTCGGCTGCTCGGGCGACCTCGCCCCCCTAGCCCATTGCGCCCTGGCCGCCATGGGGGAAGGAGAGGTGCTGGTGGACGGCACCGGCGAGGGGGCACTCAGCTCGGCCGGCGAGGCAGCACGAAGGCTGGCGGGCGAGAGCGGACGGCCCCGCGTGGGCGAGAGGGCACTGACCACGGTCGGCGAGGGGGCAAGGCCGGCCGGCGACGCCCTCCGCGAGGCGGGGATAGAGCCATTGACGCTGGCCGACAAAGAAGGCCTCGCCCTCGTAAACGGCACCGACGGGATGCTCGGCATGCTCGTCCTGGCCTGCGCCGACCTACGCCGGCTGCTGAAAACGGCGGACATCGCAGCGGCCATGAGCGTGGAGGCCCTCCTCGGGACCGACGCCGCCTTCGCCGCCGACCTCCAGGAACTGCGCCCCCACCCGGGCCAATCCGCCAGCGCCGCCAACCTGCGCGCCCTGGTGGCCGGGTCGGCCATCATGGCCAGCCATCGGGGGCCGCAGGACCCCCGGGTGCAGGACGCCTATTCGCTGCGCTGCGCCCCCCAGGTGCACGGGGCGGCCCGCGACACCCTGGCCCACGCCGAGCTCGTGGCGTCGAGGGAAATGATGGCCGCCATCGACAACCCGGTCGTGACCGCCGACGGCAGGGTCGTCAGCAACGGCAATTTCCACGGCGCCCCCCTCGGCTACGTGCTCGACTTCCTAGCCATCGCCGTGGCGGACGTGGCCTCGATGTCCGAACGGCGGACCGACCGCTTCCTCGACCCCGCCCGCAGCCACGGGCTCCCCCCTTTTCTCGCCGACGACCCGGGTGTGGACAGCGGCCACATGATCGCCCAGTACACCCAGGCCGCTATCGTCTCGGAGCTGAAGCGCCTCGCCGCTCCGGCCTCGGTCGACTCCATCCCCTCGTCGGCCATGCAGGAAGACCACGTGTCGATGGGCTGGAACTCGGCCCGCAAGCTTCGACAAGCCA
>JBOGGK010000549.1:0-2503 GCA_050744045.1 Acidimicrobiales bacterium
AGGTCGTCATGCTGCGCCACGAGGGGCTACCGCCGCATCCAGGGCGAGCTCACCGCGATGGGTATCACCATCGCTCCTTCGAGCGTGTGGGCGATCTTGAAGCGTCACGGCGTCGATCCGGTGCCACGGCGATCCGAGCCTACGTGGGCAGAGCTCCTTGCCGCCCAAGCGAAGGGACTGATGGCGTGCGACTTCTTCCATGTCGACACCGTCCTCCTGCGCAGCCTCTACGTGCTCGTGTTCATCCACCACGACACGCGTCTCGTGCGGATCGCCGGCGTCACCGCTCCTCCGCGACCGCGACATCAAGTTCACCGCTTCCTTCGACGCCGTCTTCGCTGCCGAGGGCGTCAGGATCATCAGAACCCCGGTCCGGGCTCCTCGAGCGAACGCCATCTGCGAACGTGTGATCGGCACCAGTCGGCGTGAGCGCCTCGACCGGATGCTCATCCTCGGGACGCCGCCATCTCGAAGCCGTGCTCGTCGACTATGTCGAGCACTACAACGACCACCGCCTCCGCCGGTCTCTCGGCCAACGCGCGCCGTCAGCGTCCATTGTGACTCTTCCCCTCCTTGGCGACCCCGACCTCGCCAAGCTCCGGCGAACCGATCGCTTCGGCGGACTGATCCACGAGTACCGGATGGTCGCATGACCTGCCCGGACGGGTTTCGGGCACCCACGCGTGCCGGACCGCGGGGTGCACGGGGATTTCGACCCTGGCGACGTGTACTACCCGACCGCAGCGATGGTCATCGAGGTCGTCTCGCCTGACGACGAAACCTGGGAAAAGCTACCGTTCTATGCCGACCACCAAGGTGGACGAGCTGCTGGTGGTCGATCCCGAAGACCGCACGGTGCAGTTCTTGCGGCTGTTACGGGGCGGTTACGAGCGGGCAAGCGAAAGCCTCCTCCTGCAACTTCCTCGCCATGGTCTGGAGTCGTCGCTCACCTGGCCATAGGGTATGAAGTTCTGTCGGCCGCCTGCGCGGGAGTGCTGGAGACGAGACCTGGCCGGCCGAGTTCGACAAGCGCCGGGCCATCAAGGCTTGACCGCCACCCGCCGGCCTGACCGGCTCGACTCGAGCGCGGCAAACACCATGGCCAGGCTACGGATGTTGTCGTGGCACTCGCCCATCGGGGCCTCCCCTGTCCGCAGCGCCCGGACGAAGTCGGTCAGCGAGCCGGCGATGCCCCTCCCGGGGACCGCCACGGCCGCCGCCTCCACGCGCTCAGATCCTGCATCGTGGTCCCCGTCCGGCCGGACCTCGGCCACCGGCTCGCCGGCGCCGTCCCAGAGGGCGCTGCCCCGGGGGCCGACCGCCCGCCAAGACGAGTCCCAGGAGGTCTCAAAGCCCTCCGCGCACCAACTGCCCCGGTAGCTGAAACGGGCACCGCCGGTCATCTCGAACTCGGCCACCGCCGAAGCGGCGCCCTGGTACCAGCTCCAGGACGGGTTGAACTCGCTGCAGGCGACCGTCAGCGCGTCGGCCCCGGTCAGGTACCGGGCGGCGTCGAAGGTGTGGACTGCCATGTCGAGCAGGAGCGGGCTCGCCATCTCGTCCCGGAAGCCCCCGAAGTGCGGGGCGCGGTAGAACTCGGCGTTCAACTGGCCGGCACCGCCGAGGCGCGTGGCCACCAGTTCCCTAAACGCGGCCAGCCCCGCGTTGTAGCGCCGGTTCTGGCTCACGACGAACAGGGTGGAGCACTGCTCGGACAGCTCGGCCAGGTGGCGCGCCTCCTCCATAGTGGCGGCCATCGGCTTTTCCCCGAGCACCGGGACGGCCTTTTGGAGGCAGGTGGCCGTGACCTCGTGGTGGGCCTCGGGCACGGACACGTCCACCACGAAGTCAGGCGACAAGCTCGTGAGCGCGGCGCCGATGTCCCCCTCGACGGCCACGCCGGTCCCACCGAGCGCCGCCACCGCGGCGTGGGCGCGCTCCTCCGCCACGTCGACCCACCCCACCAAGTCGACCTCGGGGTGGTCAGTGACCGCCCGCCCCCAGGCCCTCCCCATGGCGCCGGCCCCCACGAGGACGGCCCGGAGCTTGCTCACTCGCCCTGCCCGCCCGCCACCTTTTCGAGGTAGGCGTCTATCCACCCCGAGGGCATCCGTTCCAGTTTGTAGGGCTCGGCCAACGGCCCTCCTTTGCGGTAGGCCCAGCGCACGCCGTTGGCGAGGACCCGGCGGACCACGGCGTGGTGGTAGACGGGGTAGTCCTGGTCGCCGGGGCTGAAATAGAAGACCCGGCCGGCACCCCTGTAGAAGCAGCAGCCCGAGCGGAACACTTCCCCCCCGGCGAAGCTCGAGATGAACACGAGCTCGTCTGGCTGGGGGATGTCGAAGTACTCCCCGTACATCTCCTGCGCCTCGATCCCGAACATCGGCGGCACACCGTCGGCTATCTCGTGGGCGGGGTTGACGTTCCAGACGAGCTCCCGCTCACCGACCGAGCGCCAGCGGAGGTTGCAGCTCGTGCCCATCAAGGACCGGAAGATCTTCGA
>JBOGGK010000550.1:0-4882 GCA_050744045.1 Acidimicrobiales bacterium
GGCCAGCGCTCCGGGGGCCAGCGCTCCGGGGACCAGCGCCCCGTGGGCCAGCGCCCCGGCGGGTGACCGCCCCGCCTTGGCGGCGCCGAACCAGGCGGGCGGCCAGGGCCATGACCCCCATTACGACGGCCATGGAGATGACCAGTCTCAGCAGCAGCTCGGCCATCCCGCCCATTGCTCAGTCCCCCGTGAGGAGCTCGGTCACGCGCACGGCGAAGCACTCGTCGACTACGACCACCTCGCCGCGGGCAATGAGCGTGCCGTGGACGAAGATGTCAACCGGGTGGCTCACGGCCCGGTCGAGCTGGACAACCGCCCCGTTGTGGATATTTAGCAGGTCCCGGACGGGGATCTTGGTGCGGCCTAGCTCGACGCTCACGGTCATCTCCACGTCGGCTAGGGCGGCAATGGAGCGGGGGGCTCCGCCGGTGCCGGGGGACCCGTCCAGGTGGGGCAGTTCGGCCACCTGGCTCGTGGACGTGATGACGACGAGCACCCCGACCCTTTCCTCGCCGGACATGAGGGCGACCGCCGCGGCGTGATGGCCGGGCCGCTCCTCGGCCAGCTTGTCGGGGTCGGCGCGCTGCATCTCACCTACGTGGTCGGCTCCGCAGGCGCCGGTGAGCGGGTGCACGCTGCCTGCCAGGGCCGAGGCCACCCGCCCCTCTCCTGGCACGTTGGCCCCGGCCGCTAGTACCAGCGCGATCTCGCCGCAGGGGCCGAGCGGGCCGATCAGCGGCGCGCTCCAGGCCTTGGTGCCCTCGGAGAGGATGTCGCTCAGCCCGTTGGCCTGCCTGGCTTCGCCCGGGGGCCAGAAGTCGAAGTTGTCGCCTGGGATGGCGCCGAGGCCGAGGGCGTCGGCCAGGGCGGCGGCGGCCTCAGCGGCCGCGGGGCCGATGACGGCCAGGTCCGTCTGGACGCTCAAAGGTCCGTTCCTTTCCTATCAGTGGGGCCGATGACCGAAAATGCCTTTTGGTTCCCCCGGCGCCCGGCCAGGACGGCGAGGTAGGCGACGCCGCCCACGTAAAGGGTGAGGGGTTGGTCGACGTGATGGTCGAGGACGATCACCTTGCCGGGGGTCAGCTCGACGATCCGGCGCGAAGGCAGGGACGTTTCGTTGAACCGGACGGATGCTTCCACCGGGCAGTCGCCGAGACGGCCGGCGGTAGCGACCGAGTCCGTGGTGGACGATGTGCCGGCGAAGACCTCCAGGGCGTTGGTGAGGGCTTCGGAGGGCATGGCGACGCGCACGCGCCCCCCCGCGCTTTTCAGCTTGACCTCGAACTCGAGTGCGATCAGCAGGCTCCGGGCGGGCGCCGCCCGGATGAGCTCGAGGCGGCTCTCCTGGCGGGAGGCGATCGGCCTCGTCTCGACCACCAGCGAGAGGGCCTCGGACAGATCTGTCGCCGCTCGTTGGTGGAGCTCGGCGAGGAGCGAGAGCTCGACCTCGGTCAACGGCTCGGTGCGCTCCTGGGCGACCCCGGCGCCCCCGAGGAGCTTTTCGACTATAGCGGTGGCCAGAGGGATGTCGACGGTGACCAGCCCCGTGCCCGCCATGGGCACCATGCTCAGCCGGGCGGCGCAGTACGGCTCCGGCAGCGCGTTCAACAGGTCGTCCCAGCACCATTGCTGGACTGGGACCATGCTGATCTTTACTTCCGAGCCGACGTAAGTGGACAGGTCGGCCCCGTACAGGCGGCAGAAGTTCTGCCCCACCAGGGCGAGTACCTGCTCGTGCTCGTCCTTCAGCGTGCTGGCCGGCCTGACCCGGAACCGGCGCACCGGTCTGGCGCGCCCGTCCCGGCCGAACGGGACCACCATCGCCTGGTTGTCTTGCGCGCTCATCTGACCTCAGATCGGCAGCGCTGCCCGCGACCTGAGGGCCGTCCCTGGTATTCGTGCCGGCCCGTCCTTGGGTGCCAGCTCCTGGCCCGCTCGCCGTTTACGGCTTTACTGCATGACGAACTGCTCGAAGTAGATCGCTTGCACGAGGCCGGGCCACTCGTGGTTGAGGGAGGCGACGATAGCGGCCTTCAGCCGGGCCGGCCCTTGGGGCGCGAGCAGCTCGGTCTCGGTCATGGCCTCGGCTCGGGAGTTGAGGATGTCGAGCACGATGGGCTGGTCCTTGGTGAGCACCTTGTCGCTCTTGCCCGGGACCGTCTGGATGGCAACCGTGAACTGGAGGTAGTGGCTGTCACTCAGGTTGACCGTGAGCGATGCTTCTTCGGTTATCGGGCCCCCGGCAGTGGTGGTTGGGCCGCCCTTGTCGCTCGCCGAGGCCGGGTGCTTGCTCATCGTCATGTAGCCGAAGCCGCCGACGGCCACCACGACGACGAGCAGCACGATTACCAGCAACTTCCGCTTGCCCCGGGGTTTTTTCGCCCCATCTTCCGCCTGTTCGTCTTTTGTGCTTCCTTTTTTGGCCACGGCGCTACCTCAGGGTGTGGGTACCTTGGTGGAGAAGATCACGAGCTCCACCCGGCGGTTCTCGGCTCGGTGGCGGGGGGTGTTGTTGGCGACCACGGGCCGCGTGGCCCCGTTGCCGGTGGCCTGCAGATGGCCGGCGGCCACCCCGTGATGGTCGATGAGGTCGTCGACCACCGCCACTGCGCGCGCCGCCGACAGCGCCCAGTTATTGGCATAAGGGCCGCCCCGGATCGGCTGGTTGTCGGTGTCGCCTTCCACGTCGATCTGGTTGGGCAGCAGTGCCAGTACCGGGGCGATGGCGTTGATTATGGCTTCCCCTTCGGGCTGGAGCTGGGCGGAGTCGGTAGGGAAGAGGATCTTGTCGGTGAGGATGCTGACGACCAAGCCCCTCGCGTTGTAGTCGAAGCTGACCTCCTGCTCCAAGCCCAGTTTTTGCAGTGCCGCCTTCATCTCGGCCTCCGCTCGAGTGAGCGTCAGGTGCTTGCCAGGGCTACCGTGTGCGGCGGCAGCGTGGCCGGTGCCACGGTGGCTGGCAGGCTGCTTCGCGCTGCCCGGGTGGTCGTTGCCCTTTGCCTGCTGGCCCGGCGCCTGCTCGCCCTCGTGGTCCTGGCCGGCGGCGGACGTGGCCTTGGGGTTGGCCAGCTTGGCGAACGGGTTGGTCTGGATGAGCGCCACCGCCGATGGCTGGGAGAGCACGCCGGGGCCCCCGGGCGGGGTCTCGTCCTGGGTCTGCTGGATCCAGTGGAAGCTGTCTTTGAAGGCGTTGAACTTGCGGATGTCGGTCTGGCCGAGGGCGAACAGCACGATGAAGAGGACCATGAGCAATGTGATCATGTCGGAGTAAGTGAGCAGCCACCGGTCGTTGCTAGGCCCTTCTTCCTCGTGCTCGGGGGGGCGCTTCCGAGGGTGGGCCATCTCAGGCCGCCTCTTCCGACTTGCCAGCCCCCTTGGCCCCCTTGGCCGCTTCCTGCTCCTTGGGCGAGAGGTACGAGAGCAGGCGCTGTTCGACCACCCTCGGGTTGGCGCCGGACTGAATGGCGATGATCCCTTCGATCAGCAGTTCCATCCGCCTCACCTCTATCTCGCTCGTGCGTTTCAGCCGGTTGGAGATCGGGATCCAAAACACGTTGGCCTGCATGACGCCCCACAGCGTGGCCGTGAAGGCGGCCGCGATCATCGGCCCCAAGGTGGCGGGGGTGGAGAGGTTCTGCAGCACGTGCAGCAACCCCATAACCGTCCCGATGATGCCCATGGTCGGGGCGAAGCCACCCATGTCGGCGAAGAACTTGGCCCCGGCCCGGTGGCGGGACTTCATGGTGTTGAGGTCCTGCTCCAAGATGTCCCTTATCTCTTCTGGGTCGGCGCCGTCGACCGCCATCTCGATACCCTTGCGCAGGAAGCTGTCGTCGATCTCGCGGGCCTCCTCCTCGAGGGCAAGCAGGCCCTGGCGCCTCGCTTTCTCAGCGAAGGAGACCACCACGGCCACTGACGTGTCCGGCGATGTCACCTTGGTGGTGAGGGCGCTTTTCAGTATCTTCGGGAGCGCTTTGGCGTCGCTCATCAGCATGCCGGCGGTGGCCGCGCCTATCGTGCCGCCGAAGGTGAGCAGTATCGACGAAGGAGCGATGAGGGCCGTGGGGCTGCCGCCGTCCATGATCATGGCGACCATGAGCGAGAACAGGGCTACGCCGATCCCTACGAAGCTGGCGGAGTCCATCTCAGGCCTCCGGGGGGTCGGGTAGCGCCCGCAACGCCGCCCGCGGCTCGCCTCGGCTTTCTTCCAGCTCTTTGGCCGCCACTAGGACTGAGGCACGGAAGGTCCGTACCCGGTCGATTACTTCTTGGACACTTTCCGCCACCAGGTACTTGGTACCGTCGACGAGCGTCAGTACCGTGTCCGGCGTCGCCTCGGCCCGCTCGATCAGGTCCGCGTTCACCGCTAGCTGAGGGCCGTTGAGCCTTGTCAGTAGGATCATTTCCCCGCTCCATGGGCCGGTTGTAAGCGCCAAAGCGCCCGGCCAATCCATTGGCCGGCATGTTCGAAGATCGTCAGGGCGGGGCCGCTTCTGAACGGTTGCGCCGATCGGGCCCTTCGCGCCGCCCCGGCCGGCCCCCGGAGTCCTCGAGCGAGAAACCGCGGAAGCCCGGGCCGGGGCGCCGCCCTGGGCCCGGGCTTCCTGGCGAGGTGCTACGGCTTCAGGTTGACCAGAGCCTGCAGGATCTGGTTGGAAGTCGAGATTACGCTGCCGTTGGCCTGGAAGCCGTTCTGGGCCGCGATCAGCTCGGTCATCTCGGTGGCCAGGTCGACGTTGGAGGCTTCGAGGGCGCCCGCCTGGATGGAGCCGAAGTTACCGTTGTCGGCTGCCCCCACCTGGGCCAGCCCGGAGTTGGCGGTATCGACGAAGTTGCTGTCGCCCGAGCGCAGCAGGCCGTCGGGGTTGGCGAAGGTCGCCAG
>JBOGGK010000551.1:0-6823 GCA_050744045.1 Acidimicrobiales bacterium
AGGGCTTGAAGGAAGGGCCTTATGTGACAGAACAGGAGCTCCTGGCGATGGCGGACACGGCGGCCGAAGAGGCCGTCATCGAGCGTGAGGAACGCAAACTGATCCATTCGATAATCGACTTCGGCGACACGGTGGCCCGCGAAGTGATGGTGCCGCGGCCCGATATGGTGACCGTGCCGGCTTCGGCCACAGTGCGCGACGCGGCTGACAAGGCGTCGGCGGCGGGGATCAGCCGCATGCCGGTTTACGGAGAGGGGATAGACGATATCGTAGGGATCGCCTACGTGAAGGACCTCATGCGGGCTGAGCGCGAGGACCGGGCGGACGAACCGGTCACCTCGGCGATGCGCCAGGCCCAGTTCGTCCCCGACAGCAAGCGCATTGCCGAAGTCATGAGGGAAATGCAGGCAGGCAAGCATCACCTGGCGATCGTTGTGGACGAGTACGGCGGCACCGACGGCCTGATAACGCTGGAGGACGTGCTGGAGGAACTGGTGGGCGAGATTTCCGACGAGTACGACGTCGAGCGGCCTCGGGTCGAGCGGCTGGCGGACGGCCAGCTCAAGGTGGACGGCGGGTTGCCCATCGACGAGGTCAACGAGCTGGCCGGCGTCGAGCTTCCCCGAGGTGACTGGGACACGGTCGGGGGGCTCCTTTATAGCCTGCTGGGCCACGTGCCGGTGGAGGGCGAGGCCGCCAATTTTGACGGGCACCGCTTGGTCGCCCAGAAGGTCTCTGGGCGCCGCATAGCGCAGGTGTTGCTCACCGTGGATGCCACCGACGAGGTGGCCGAGCCGGGCATGAGAGAGGGGCGCGAGTAGTTGTCCCCTCGAATTGCCGAGGCGCCACCAGGGGTGTTCCGCACTGGCGTGGTCGTACTGGCAGGCAGGGCCAACGTGGGCAAGTCCACCTTGGTGAACGCCATGGTGGGCCAAAAAGTATCCATAGTGTCGGGCAGGCCCCAGACGACCAGGGCGCCGGTGCGGGCCGTGCTCACCGTCGAAGGGGCGCAGGCGATCTTCGTCGACACGCCCGGCTTGCACAAACCGAGGACCCTGCTCGGCCAACAGCTGAACCGGGCGGCGGCGGCGGCCGGCGAGGGCGCCGACGTCGTAGCCCAAGTGATCGACGCCAGGGCGGGGGCGGGCGGCGGCGACCGCTACGTGGCCGAGCGCCTCGGGCGGCGTGACCTGTGCGTCGTGAACAAGGTGGACGGGATGCCCCGGGCTGGCGTCCTGGCGCAGCTCCGGGCCGTGGGCGAGTGGGGTTTCGACGAGTACTTCGCGGTTTCCGCCCGGACGGGGACGGGCGTCGACGAGCTGGTCGGCGCCATCATAAACCGCCTCCCGCCAGGCGCGCCCCTGTTCCCGCTCTCGGCGCCGGCGGGAGCCGTTGAGGGGTTGTGCAGGCGGGTCATCCGTGACCTCGATGACGCCGCCTGGGTGGCCGAGCTGGTGCGTGAGCAGCTGCTGAGGGTGGCAAGGGAGGAGCTGCCCTACAGCATCGCCTGCCGGGTCACCGAGTGGGATTGGCCCTACGTACGGTGTGAGATCCTGGTCGAGAGGGAGTCCCAAAAGGGCATGGTCATCGGCCGGGGAGGCTCGGTGCTGAAGCGGGCCGGCTCGGCCGCCCGCGCGCAGCTGCCCGCCGGCACCTACCTGGACCTTTCGGTCCGGGTCGCCGCCGACTGGCAGCAACGGCCCGAGATGTTGAAGCAGCTGGGGCTGTGACGAGCCCGGCCTCGGCCGGGGCCCGCCCCCATCGCGCCGGGCTTGGATCGAAAACGGTTCGAAGTAGCTTCGAGCAATGGACCTGAACGGCCTGGACCCCTCGCGCCTGCCCCGTCATGTGGCCTGCGTGATGGACGGGAACGGCCGCTGGGCGACCAAGCGGGGCCTCCCGCGCACGGAGGGC
Source organism: Acidimicrobiales bacterium (assembly GCA_050744045.1). Lineage (GTDB taxonomy): Bacteria > Actinomycetota > Acidimicrobiia > Acidimicrobiales > Palsa-688 > JBOGGK01. Next base: position 1,915 of record JBOGGK010000551.1, read on the forward strand.
CACCGGGCTGGGGAGGAAGCCCTGCTCGACGCGGCCAAGGGGGCGGTGGAGCTGGGCATCAAGTGGTTCACCGTCTACGCCTTTTCCACCGAGAACTGGAGGCGTCCCCACGACGAGGTCCGTTTTCTCTTGAGCATCATTGCCGACGACCTTCTCACCCGGCGGCGTGACGAGCTGCATAGGTTGGGCGTGCGCATCCGCTTCGCTGGGCGGCGGGACTGGCGGGTGCCCAAGTGGATCCTCCGGCGCATGGACGAGACAGCCGAGCTGACCAGCGGCAACTCGGCCATGACGTTGACCGTGGCCTTCAACTACGGCGGCCGGGCCGAGATCGTGGACGCCGCCAGGGCGCTCGTCGCCGAGGGGATCAGGGCCTCCCGGGTGGACGAACGGGCGCTGCGGAAGCATTTCTACCTCCCGGACATGCCCGACCCCGACCTCTTCATCCGCACCTCGGGGGAGTACCGGATCTCCAACTTCTTGCTGTGGGAGATCGCCTACAGCGAACTGGTCTTCATCGACGTGCTGTGGCCCGACTTCCGCCGTGAGCACCTGCGGGAGGCGGTGCGCGAGTACCAGCAGCGCGAGCGGCGCTTCGGGCTGACCAGAGAGCAGCGCGACCAGGGTGGCCTGCCCAACTGAGGGCTTGCCGAGAAGCCGGGAGCCTGCGGAGCGGCGGCGCGCGAAGATAGTTACACCTATGTCGTTGTACCGCGACCGAGGGGTCGTCCTGCGCACCTACAAGCTGGGTGAGGCTGACCGGATCGTTGTCCTGCTCACGCCCGGGCACGGCAAGGTGAGGGCGGTGGCCAAGGGCGTCCGGCGGACCAAGAGCCGGATCGGGGGCCGGCTCGAACCGCTGAGCCATGTAGAACTGCTGCTCTACGAAGGCCGCGAGCTCGACATCGTCAGCCAGGCCGAGACAGTGGAGCCCTGGCGCCCCCTCCGCGAGGACCTGACCCGGCTATCTTACGGGTTCGCTATGGCCGAAGCGGCCGAACAGGTGGCCCAGGAGCGCGAACCGTCCGAGCCTCTCTACCGGATGCTGGTAGGGGCGCTGCGCACGCTCGTGGCCCGGCCAGGGCCGTTGGTGGTGGCCTCGTTCTATTGGAAGCTGCTTTCCCTCGACGGCGCCGGCCCGGTACTGGACGCCTGCGCCCACTGTGGGGCGGGGGCGGCGGGCGTCGCCGGGCTGGGTTCGGGGGCGAGCGCAGCAGGTGCCCCCCTGGTAGCGTTCGACATCGGCGAGGGGGGGGCGCTGTGCCGGGGCTGCCGGCGGGGCCAAGCCCTCAGCCCGGCGGCTCTGGAACTGATCAGCTGGATCCTGAACGGGCACCTCTCCAGGGCGCTCGAGCAGCCGGCGAGCACAACGACGGGAGAGGTAACCCACCTGGCGACTGTTTCGCTGGAGCAGCACTTGGAGCGGCGGTTGCGGGCCCTGCACACCTTGGAGCCGGCCACGACTGCCTAGCTGGCCGGTCCGCCCGAGCCGGTTCCGAGCCGGTTATGGCGGGGCAGGGCTGGGCGCGGGCCGCTAGCCTTCCCCCATGCCCGTAAGCATGGAAGAACTGGTCCGTCTGTGCAAGGCCAGGGGCTTCGTCTTCCCCTCGGCCGAGATCTACGGCGGGTTCCGCTCGACCTACGACTACGGCCCGCTCGGGGCCCTCATGGCCCGGAACGTGAAGGGCGCTTGGTGGCGCACGATGGTGCAGCTGAGGCGGGAGGTCGTCGCCCTCGACGCGGCCGTGCTTTCCAGCCCCCGGATCTGGGAGGCGTCGGGCCATCTGGCCAACTTCACGGACCCCTTGGTGGACTGCCGTTCGTGCAAACAGCGCTTCCGGGCCGACCAGCTGGAGGCGGGCGACGACGGCCGGGCGGTCTGCCCCAACTGCGCAGGGCACGATTTCACCGAGGCGCGCCCGTTCAACCTCATGTTCAAGACGTTCGCGGGCCCGTTGGAGGACGAGGGCGCCGTCGCTTACCTGAGGCCCGAGACGGCACAGGGCCATTTCGTCAACTTCGCCAACGTGCTCCAGTCCGAGCACCTGCGGCCGCCTTTCGGCACCGCTCAGATTGGTAAGTCGTTCCGCAACGAGATCACGCCGGGCAACTTCGTTTTCCGCACTCGTGAGTTCGAACAGATGGAGCTCGAGTACTACGTGCCCCCGGCGGACGCGGGACGCTGGTTCGAGTACTGGTGCAACGAGCGTTTCGAGTGGTACGTGCGCCTCGGCATCCCTCGCCAAATGCTCCGGCTGCGCCACCACAGCAGCGAAGAGCTCTCCCACTACTCGGTCGAGACGGCCGACGTCGAGTTCGAGTTCCCTTGGGGCTGGGGGGAGCTCGAAGGCATAGCCAACCGGACCGACTACGACCTGAAGGCCCACTCCCGGGCGAGCGGCACGGTCCTCGAGTACTTCGACGGCGCCGCCGGCGAACGTTACACGCCGTTCGTGATAGAGCCGGCGGCGGGCGTGGCCCGCACGATGATGGCCTTCCTGATCGCCGGCTACACGACAGACGAGGTCGGCGGGGAAGAGCGTACGGTGCTGCGCCTTCACCCGCGGCTCGCCCCGTTCCAGGTGGCGGTGCTGCCCCTGTCGAAAAAGGACACCCTGCTGCCGCTTTCCCAGGAGGTCCTCCAGGTGCTCCAGCCGGTGGCCATGTGCGACTACGACGACACCCGTTCCATCGGCCGCAGGTACCGCCGGCAGGACGAGATCGGGACCCCGCTGTGCGTTACGGTCGATTTCGCCTCGTTGGAGGACAAAGCGGTGACCGTACGTGAGCGCGATTCGACCCGGCAAGAACGGGTACCGGTCGACCGGCTAGCCGAGGCGGTGACCGCCCGTCTGGCCTGGTAGCGGCGCCCCGCCAAGTTACCCTTCAGTTGTGGCAATACTCGCCGAGGACATCGAACGGGTCAGGTCTTCGACGGATCTCGTCGCCCTCGTTTCGGAGCATGTGGCGCTGCGCCGGGTGGGCACGAGGTGGGTGGGGCTGTGCCCGTTCCACAGCGAGAAGACGCCCTCCTTCTCGGTCAACGCCGAGCTTGGCATCTACTACTGCTTCGGCTGCCAGGCCCGCGGAGACGCCATCGCCTTCTTCCGGGAGACCGAGCACCTCGATTTCCCCGGCGCGGTCGAGACGTTGGCGGCTCGGGCCGGCATCGCGGTGCGCCGCGATGACGGTGAGCGTGCGGGCGCGGTCCGCAAACGGGCCAGGGAGGTCGGCGACGCGATGCAAAAAGCCGTCGCCTGGTACCACGAACGCCTCCTGAAGGCCCCCGACGCAGCTGAAGCCCGCAAGTACTTGCGCCGGCGTGGTTACGACGGCCAAACGGTGGCGCATTTCCAATTGGGGTGGGCGCCCGATGGTTGGGACGCCCTGGTGCGCCAGGGGGGGGTCGCAGTGGACCTGCTGGTCGAGGCGGGCCTGGCCTTCCGCAACCATGCGGGCCGCCTGAACGACTCCTTCCGGGGACGGGTGCTCTTTCCCATATTCGACGCCGGGGGCCGCCCCGTCGGGATGGGCGGGCGGGTGCTGCCGGGGGCGGGCGGGCCCAAGTACAAGAACACCTCCTCGACCGCTCTTTATGACAAGAGCAGGGTGCTGTACGGGCTCAACTGGGCCAAGGGGCCGATCGTCGAACGGGGCCGGGTAGTAGTCTGTGAGGGCTACACCGACGTCATCGGCCTGCACAGGGCGGGCGTGACCGAAGCCGTCGCTACCTGCGGGACCGCCCTCGCCGAGGGCCATGTCAAGCTGCTGGCCGGGTTCTCTCGCCGGATGGTCCTCGCCTACGACGCCGACTCGGCCGGACAGGGGGCGGCGGAGCGCTTTTACGACTGGGAACGGCGCTTCGATGCCGGCATCTCCGTCGTGGCCCTCCCGCCGGGCGCGGACCCGGCCGAGCTGGCCCAAAGCGCACCGGAGACCCTGCGCCAAGCAGTCGGCGATGCCCAGCCCTACCTCGGTTTCCGGCTCCAGCGCCTCCTCGACCGCTCCGAGCTTCGCAACCCCGAGGGAAGGGCGCGGGCGGCGGAGGCAGCCCTCGCCCTGGTCGGCGAGCACCCCGACCCGTTGGTCCGGGACCAGTACCTGATGCAGGTCTCCGACCGCTGCCGTTTGAGCCCCGACCAGCTACGTTCGCTCGGGCGCTCCTCGCGTCCGGCCCGCACCGCGCTCAGGCCGGGCGCGGCGGCGGCCGTGGCGAAGCCATCCCGCCGGCCGGTGCCCCCTCCCGAGCTCGAGGCGCTGCGCCTGGCCGTGCACCACCCGGAGAAAGTGGTCGGCCGTCTCGACGCTTCGCTTTTCCGTTCGGACCTGGCCCGTGCGGCTTACGAAGAGCTTGCGTCGGCCATGACGCTCCATGGGGCCATCGAGGGTGCGAGCCCCGAGATTGCCGACCTGCTGGGCCAACTGGCGGTCGCCGACAGCGCCGAGGACCCCGACGACGTGTTGCGGCGCCTGGTGGACCGGGCCGCCGCCCGCGAGCTCGCCGAGCTCACCCGCCGGGCACGCGGCGCGGAGGATCTAGTCACCCTGGCCGCCCGTGCGGGGACCTTGCAGCTGGCGTTGCAGGCCTTGCGGACGGTCGAGCCGGGCCCCGGCTACGAAGAGCGGGTGGCCGGCGCGGAGCGCCAGTTGCTAGCGTTGTTGCTCGGGAGTCCTGACATGTCGCCCGGACCGGCTGGGTAGGGAGCACTGGGCAACTGGTGAGAGCACCGTTCACACCCTCAGGAGAGCCGACGGCAGACTTCGTCGCCTTGCTCTTGCTGGGGCGACAGCGCGGCTACCTCGCCCCCGACGACCTGATGGTGGTGCTCGAAGGCGTCGAGTTGCGCCCAGAGCTGATATCGGCCGTAGTCGGGCGCATAACGGCGGAGGGTATCGAGTGGCGCGAGCG
>JBOGGK010000552.1:0-2430 GCA_050744045.1 Acidimicrobiales bacterium
CGTCAAAACACGTCGCCCTCGGATACGCGGTGACCGTCCACAAGGGGCAAGGCGTGACCACCGACGAGGCCGTGCTCGTCGTCGACCGGGCCACCAGCGCCGAACACCTTGCCCTCGCGTCCTCAACGGCACGGGGGAGCCTCGAGCTCACTTCTGCTGCGAGGCTCGACAGAAGCACCAAGGACACCGAAGCGTCGCCCGGCCAGAGCCCCCGTGACCTGCCGAGATCCTCCAAAGCCCGGTCCAAGGCCCCGGCGGTGTCCCCACCGGCCATCGCTGTCAGGCACTGGTCCCGGTGGCCTCTGCTGCGCGGTAACCCATACAGCCCAGGCGCAGACGAGGACCGTGGGGAGGGGCCCTCGCCGAGGGGCTCTCGGCCACGCCCGCGCGAAGCGTTACGCATGCCGGTCCTCCTCGCTCGGCTGCCCGGGCTGGCGTTTGCGCATCGAGGAGCCCTTCATGGCGATGCGATGCGCTGCCTGGCACACGCGGTCCAACACCGCGTCGGCGAGCGTGGGATCTGCCATCGAGGGGTGCCACTTGTCGACCGGCAGCTGGCTCACCACGACCGTCGAGCGCAGCCCGCAGCGGTCCTCCATGACCTCCAGGAGGTCTCTGCACGCCTCGACTGGCGCCGGGCTCAACAAGAAGTCGTCGAGCACGACGACGCCGGTGCGCGCCAAGCCCGACAGCGTGCGGGCGTAGCGGCCGTCGGCACGCCCGAGGGCCAGGTCGTCGAGCAGCCTCGGGGTGCGCAAGTAGGCTGCCGTGTGCCCCTGGCGTATGGCCGCGTTGGCGAGCGCGCACGCCAAGAAGCTCTTGCCGCACCCAGTCGGCCCGGTGACGAGCACGTTGTGGTGCTCTCTCAGCCAGGTCCCCTGGGCCAACGACACCACGACGGAGCGGTCGAGGCTCCTCGGGGCGCGGAAGTCGATGTCCTCGACGGCCGCGGGGTAGCGGAGCTTGGCTGCCTTCAGCCGGGCGGCGAGGCGGCGGCTGTCGCGGGCGTCGGCTTCTTTGTCGACCAGCAAGCCGAGGCGGTCGGAGAAGGGCAGCTCGTCGTAGGTGCCCGGCGCCTCCAGCTGCTCGGTCAGGCCGGCGGCCATGGCCCGCAGCCCGAGGGCGTCCAGTTTGTCTATGGTCTGGTTGGCGAACATGGCCTTCAGGCCTCCTTTCCCTCGCTGTAGTAGTAGGCCGCCCCGCGCAGGTTCTCGTGCTCGGCGGGCACTGGCGCCGGCGAGGCCGTCGGGGCCGGCGCCCGGTCAAGGTTGTGGGCCAGGATGGACTTGACCGAGGTGTAGGAGATCGCCCCCGAGGCGAGCGCCCGCTCGCAGGCGGCGCCGAGGCGCTCGTTGCCGTAGCGCTTGGCCAGGTTCATGAGGCCCAAGCAGGCCCGGTAGGAGTGCTCGGGGTGAGGCCTGGAGGCGAGGATCTTCTCCGCCAGCGCAGCGGCATGCGGGCTCACGGTCCTCGCCCACTCGACCAGGCGAGTGGGCGTCCACTCCAGGTGCGCCCTATGCGAGGGCGGCATGTGGGCCGGGTCGGTTATGTACCTCCTGCGCCCATGCTCTCGTAGGTGGCTCGCCGCCCGGCGGCTGCCTTTGTAGACCTCCACCGTGTGCTTCGTCGCTCGGACCTCGAGCTTTTGGTGCACGAGCGTGTAGGGGACGGAGTAGTAGTGCCGCCCGGAGCTGTCGCTGTGCTCGACGTGGTAATCGATGTTGACCGTGACCTTCTTCCACTGCGCCAGCTCGTAGCGGGTGGCGGGCAGGGGCTTCAGCGCCGGGCGCTCCAGCTCCTCGAAGATCTCCCTGCGCGAAGTGGGCTCGCCCCTGAAAGGCCGGTCGTTCAGCTCAGCCACCTTCTGCCTGATGGCCTCGTTCACCTCGGCCAGGCTGAAGAACGTGTGCTTGCGCAACGACGCCAGCACCCAGGGCTCGACGACCAAGACACCCGCCTCCACGGCTGCTTTATCGTCCACCGTCAACTGCTCGAACCAGCAGTGATCGGCAGCGGTTCCGTATCACCCACGCGTTCCATCCTTCGAAGGGCGAGGAGTACGAGCTGGTTGGCTTCGCCCACACCTGGGGGGAGCACCGGGTGTTCTTCCGCAAGCCGGCTGACCAGCGTGTCTGCTCGCTGCCAGCGAGTTGGACCGACGTCGAAGCTCCCGACGCGTTCGTGGCGATGGCCGCCGGGCGATCGCTGTTTCGCCCCGACGATCTGCTCGCCCTGGCGGATCTGCTCGAGGGCCTGCCCCCAGCGAAGGGCCGTCGCCGTGTAAGGCCAACTACGCCGGAGACGTAAAGAAGATTTCGCCGGTCTCCATCAAGGTGGTCTTCGGAATCCGGCTTATGCCCCTATGCGTAGTGGATTCTTGAGGTTAGAAGCTTGACAAGTGCTGCTGGTCCGGCATAATGGTACTTACAA
>JBOGGK010000553.1:0-2792 GCA_050744045.1 Acidimicrobiales bacterium
TGGCCTCCCCCGTCGCCGCCGCCGCGGCGGGGGGCCGACCCGGCCGGGAGGGCGAGGAGCCGCCCGCAGCTACCGCCGCGACCACCCCCACCAAGAGGGCGGCTGGTACGGCCACCAGGGCGGCCCACACCGCCCTGCCCGCCCACACCGCCCTGCCCGCCCGTCTCGCCCCGCCTGCCCAGCCTGGCAGGTGCGGCCGGCGCGGCCGGCGGCTGGGAGGTAGGGAGCCACCGGACACGCCCATGCGGCGCATTATAGGGCGAGACTCAGTCTCAGAACAATTTCTGCCCGCCCGCGGGCGGCCGGAGCTAGTGCTCGGCGGGCGCGGCCGAGTAGACCGTTGCCGTGAGGCAGGCGCTGTTCGTTATCAACCCGGCAGTCGTGCGCCGCCTGAGCGCGCTGTTGACGCACTGCTACCAAGCGGCCGAGACCCACGGTTGGCAAGCCGAGCTGATCGTCACCCAGGCCGGGGAGGGCAGCGCCGAGCTCCACGGCCACCTGTCCTGGTACCTGTCGCAACCCGGCGACAAGCTGGTCGTGAGCGTCGGCGGCGATGGCACCGTCCGGGCCTGCGCCCACGACCTCGCCGGCACGGCGACGCCGCTCGCGGTAGTGCCCCGGGGCACCGCCAACCTCTTCGCTCATGCCTTGGGCGTGCCGCGCTCGCTCAAGGCCGCCCTCGCCATCGCCTTCGGGGATCATGAGCGCCAAGTGGACCTGGGCTTCTCCCAAGGCCAGCCCTTCGTCGCCATGGCCGGTATCGGCATCGACGCGGCCGTGGTCGAGTCCACCCCGCGCTGGTTCAAACAAAACCTGGGCTGGCTCGGCTATGCCCTCGCCGCCCTGCCCCACCTCGCCGACCCCGCCCACGAACTGTCGGTGAGCCTGGACGGGGGCGAACCGCTGGAGCGGCGCGGCCACGCCGTCGTCGTCGGCAACGTCGGCATCCTCCCGGGCGGTTTCACCCTCCTCCCCGGGGCCCGCCTCGACGACGGGCTCTTGGAGGTCGGCGTGCTGGCGCCCTACAACCTGGCGGGCTGGTTGCCGGTGGCCCGGAGTGCCGTGACCGGGCGGCCCACCGCCGGGGGCCGGGTAGAGCACCTCCGGGCCGCCCGGGTGGAGATCACCTCTTTTTCCCCCCTACCCCGCCAGTTCGACGGCGACGTGGTCGGCCCGAGCCGTTCGCTCAGCGTCTGCGTGAGGCGCAAGGCGCTCGCCGTGCGCGCCCCTGCCGGCCCGCTCGGGTAGGCGCGGTGGCGCGGGTCCCCGGACCGAGGCCTTTGCCTCCTGGCCACTGTTACCGGTCATCTGAGCACTCAATGCGTTGACAACCCGGCGGGCAGGGCTTACTTTGGATGTCGACAAGTCGCTGCCCGCCTGGCGCAGACGGCCTCGGAGGTGGCCCCGCCCAGTGGTCCGACCAGTGCCGCAAGAAGAAGTGCTGTCCCCGCACGGGATCCGCCGCGCCGACCGCCGGCTGATGGCCGAGATGAACCGCAACCTGGTCCTCAACGTCCTTCGTACCGGCGCTCTCTCGCGCGCCGACGTCGCCCGGGCGACTGGCCTCAGCCCGGCCACCGTGTCGGCCATCGTTTCCCAGCTCGTCGACGCCGGCTTCGTGAGCGAGATCGGCCTGGGCAAGTCGAGCGGGGGGCGTCCCCCGCTGGTGCTGCGCATAAACGACGAACGCAACTACGCCATCGGGCTCAAGCTCACCGCCAGAGGCATCTTCGTCGTCGTTACAGACGTGCGGGCCGAGGTGCTCTATTCCGAGATGGTCGAGCTCGACTGGGCACCGGTCGGCTCCGTGAGCTATCTGAGCGCGAGGGCGGGTGGCGACCCTGCGTCGGTCCTCGACCGCATCTGCCTCGCCATCGAAGCTGCGGCCGACCGGGCCGGCGTTGGGATGGAGAAGGTCCTCGGCGTGGGCATCGGGCTGCCCGGCCTGGTCGAGACGAGCACGGGGACCTGCCGCTTCTCCGCCACTTTCGGCTGGCGCGACCTGCCTGTGACCGAGCCCATCGCCAAGCGCCTCAGCCGCCCGGTGCTGGCCGACAACGACGTGAACGCTCTCACCGTCGCCGAGCAGTGGTTCGGGCGGGGCCGAGGGGTCGACGACTTCGTCGTGGTGACCGTGGGGGAGGGCGTGAGCGCCGGGATAGTGGTCGGCGGCAGCCTCTACCGCGGGGCGGACGGGGCAGCAGGCGAGATCGGCCACCTCCCGGTGCCCGGCCAGGGCCTGGCCTGCCGCTGCGGCAACGTCGGGTGCCTGGAAGCGGTCAGCTCCGACCAGGCGGTAAAGGCTTACGTAGCCGAGGGCATCGCCTCGGGCGCGCCGAGCGAACTGGCGGGCTGCGAGGCGCCGGCCCTGGCCGTCGAGCTCGTCAGGCAGGCGGCGCGCCGCGGTGACCGGGTGGCGGCCGCGGCCATCGAGCGGGCCGGCCGTATGCTCGGCTTTGGGCTGGCATGCCTGGTCAACATTTTCAACCCCCGGCTGGTTATCCTGACGGGCGAGGATGCCGATGCGGGCCCGCTGCGCTGGGACGCCGCCATCGCCGAGACACGGGAGCACTGCTATGCCGGGATCGACCGCAGCATCGACTTTTTCGTCGACTCGGTTGACGACGTGGCCTGGGCCCGGGGAGCGGCCTGTATCGTGCTCAGCGAGCTGTTCAGTTCCCCCATGTACCGCAACGTCGAGCTCGCTCCCTTGCGCCGGCGCTGAGCCTGGCACCGGCGCAGGCGGCCGCCCTCACCGGCGCGCTGCCCGGCGGGCGCGGGCGGCACTGGCG
>JBOGGK010000554.1:0-3044 GCA_050744045.1 Acidimicrobiales bacterium
GGCCCGAGGGCGGGCCGACGCAAATGGTCCTGTACCGCCCCGATGGCAAGCACATGTCAGCCGAAGACTGGCAGGACCCGCATGCGCGGGCGCTTGCCGTCGCCCTCGACGGCCGTCAGATAGAAGACGCCGAAGGCGAGACGACGAGCGACGGCTTCGTCTTGCTCCTGAACGCCCATTACGGCCCGGTCAGGTTCAGGATCCCCGCCGGCAGGGCTAGATGGCGGCCCGTACTGACGACGGGCCGGGTGGAGGAGACGCCCAAGTTGAGCTCCCGGCGCACCGTGACCCTCGCCCCCCGCTCGCTCCTCCTTCTGCACAGCGCCTAGCCCGCCGCTTGGTCGGGCCCGCGTGCCCCCTGCCGGCTCGCGTGCCCCCTGCCGGCTCGCGTGCCCGCTGCCGGCCCGCGTGCCCGCTGCCGAGCTTCATTCACGGCCCAGGTGCCGGGCTAACGGCCCACGTGCCTGGCCACGGCCGACAGGTCCGAGACGAACGCGGCCAAGTTGCGCTGGCGGTCCTCTGGGGGCCCGCGCAGCACCGATGACGGGTGCACCGTGGCGACGACGCCGGGCCCCCCGTTCGGCACCTCCAGCAGTTCGCCACGGTGCTTGGTCACCTGGAAGCCCGGACCGATCACGGCCTCCGCCGCCGTAGAGCCGAGGCAGCAGACCAGGCGTGGTGCCACGGCCACGATCTCAGCCTGCAGCCACGGCTGGCAGGCCCTCACTTCTGCTCGCGACGGCTTCTTGTGCAGGCGCCGGCTGCCCCGGGGCTCCCACTTGAAGTGCTTGACCGCGTTGGTCACGTAGACCGTGGACCTGTCGATGCCGGCCTGTTCGAGCGCCTGGTCGAGCAGGTGGCCGGCCGGGCCCACGAAAGGGGCACCTTCCCGGTCCTCTCGGTCGCCGGGCTGCTCGCCCACGAGCACCAACTGGGCGTCCCGGTCACCCTCGCCGAACACGGTGGCAGTGGCGCGCCGGAAGAGCTCGCAGCCTTGGCAGCACGCCGCCGCCCGGCGCAGCTCGGCCAGGTCGGTGACATCCTCAGGCAGGTAGTCAGCGGCGCTCGTTACCTAGGTTGCCTTCCCGTTCCCGCGGGCGAGCACACCAGCCGACTGGCTGCCGGGACTGGATCCGGGGCGGCCCCCGCGACGTAAGAACTGATGACGCGCTTTACCCGACCCGGCGCCGTCGGCAGCAGCATTGTAGGAGGCGAGCATGGGAACTTCGACAACAACCGTCCCTTCGACAACAACCGTCCCCGAGCTGGGAGCGCCCGCACATGTTCCCGAACGCAACCGGGCGCGAGCCCCTCTCTGGCGCATCGCCGGGGGCTTCGGGGTGGCCGTGCTCTCCCTGTCAGCGCTGGCTGCCGCCGGTGCCTCTGCTGGTGCCGTCGGGGCGCGCACCGACGCGGTACATGCGGCGAAGGCCAGCCGGGTCGTTGTCAAGTCCCTGACGGTCGCCCACTTTGGCAAGGTCCTGGTGGACCAAAAGGGGTTGGCTCTCTACTACGACAACGCCAACAAGCCCAAGCACTGGGCTTGCAAGGCTTCGTGCCTCAAAGCTTGGCCACCGCTGGTCCTGCCCAAAGGGCAGAAAAAGCCCGTTGCCGACGCCGGCGTGAAGAGCCTGGGAGTAGTAACGGGGCCGTCGGGCCGCCAGGTGACCTGGGCCGGCAAGGCTCTGTACACCTTCGCCGGCGACCACAAGGGGACGGTGCACGGCCAGGGCATCGTCCAAGACGGCACCTGGTACGTCGTCACGGCGAGCGCGACCAAGACGACGCCTACCACCGGGAAGTCGTCCTGGGGCTAGATCGCTCAGATGCCGATGCTCGGTTCCAGCGCGTTGTAGAGCCCGTAAAGCATAAGCGCTGTGGCCGGCCCCGCCACCAGGAAGTCCCTTGCCAGCCAGCGGCCTCGCGGGCGCCTGAAGCGAGGGTAGACAAAAAAGACGACCGCCAGGGAAAGGTAGAGGGCGACAAGCGAGGGTGTCGCCAGCCGCTGGTAGGCGGCACCGGGGTTGATGAGGGTCAGCGCTGCCGAAGCAATGAACGCGACGCCGACCCCCAGTTCGGCACGCCCGGGACGTACCCGCGCCATGGCATGCAGCAGGCGCGTCAGGGCCACATATTCCAAGAGCACCAGCGTAAGCACGCTGAGGGCGGTGACGGCGGCGACCGCGTCGCCCAGGGCCTGCCCGCCGAGCGAGCGCCCGAGCAACCAACCGGGCACCTCTGCGCCCAAGAACGCGCTCGGGAAGCGCGCGAGCGACAATGACCCGACGACTGCGCAAGCGGCGCCGATGCCGATGCCGGCGACAAGCCCCCGGGAGGTGACGGCCCTGGCATTGCGCACCTCCGACCCCAGGTACAGCGGCAAGCTGCCGCACACGAACAGTAAAGAGACCAGCCCGGCGGAGTGGAAAGCGGTCGTGGCAGGTACGTGCAACGCCATGCTCTTGGCGCCGCCGCCGCCGGAGATCTCCAGGCTGGTCAGCACGCCGACGAGTATGACTTGGGCGGCCCCGACGGCCGCGGCCAGGAAGAACGTCCCGAGCCGCCAAGCCACGAGGCCGAGGACCATGGCGGCTGGGATGGCGACGGTTAGAAGGGCCCGGTAGGGCCTGACGCCGGGGAACGCGGCAGGGAGGATGCCGTACGTGACATAGGGCATCGTCCAAGGAAGGTAGAGGAAGTAGCCAACGGCCCACACCACCCCCTGGGCCCGGGCCACCCGCGTACCGGCGGCCGCCTCCACGAAAGAGTAAAGCCCTCCGCACGACGCCAGGTTGCTCGAGTACCGGTACCACGCCAGCAGCGGGAACACGAACGCCAGCGACCCCAGCAGCGCCACCAAGCCGGACGAGGAGGCGACGCCGGCGACCGTCGAAGGCACCACCAGCGCCACCAGGCCCAGCGGCCCCCCCACCGAGGCGATTGCCAGCCCGTAGAAGACGGGAGCTGGTATCGCCCGCCCGAACGGGCCCGCCTGGCTATGAAGCTTCAACCGTACGGTTGGCTTGGTGGCCACCGGTCCGATC
>JBOGGK010000555.1:0-4246 GCA_050744045.1 Acidimicrobiales bacterium
GTCTGGGGCCAGGCTCTGTACCGCGGTTACAGGACCAACGACTACGCCGTCCCGGTGAACGACCACCCGCCGAGCCTCTCCGTGCGAGAGGACCGCTTGCTGGCGCACATCGGCACTTGGCTCTCGCAGGTCTTCGCCCCGGACAGGATCGTTGCGACCGCCCGGCAAGTCGTAGACACAGACGCCGTAGCAAACCGAAAAGACCCGGCCGTCACGCGTGCCCGCTCCGTGATCGCCGATTGCGGCCGGCGGACCTCGAAGTACTTGGCGGTCTCGAAGCCGGGGCCCCAGCGGGCGTTTACCGCGTCCAGGACCGCCGCAGCCCAGCGAGCCAAAGCGGCCGCCGAGCGAGTGGTCTCGCCCGCTACCGGCTGTGACAATGACGCAGCCTTTCTCCACATGTCCGTCTCGTAGCGCTGCCGCTGCAGCAGGACCGTCGCCGAGGATGTGGGCGTCGTCACGCTGGCCGCCCTGAACAGGCGTGTCTTCACCGCGGGGCGCCCCGCCACGGGCGGGCCCAGGGCCACCGCCCGTGCCTGCCCACAACGGGTCGGCTCCGCTCCAAGGCCCGCCCCGCTCAGGCACCCCGTTCCTGTGCAACCAGTTTCAGCCCGAGCGCTACCTACCGGCTCCGCCCCCAGGCTCTGCTGGTCACGCTCGCCCGCTGGGAGGCCAGCTGAGGGCCGTCTTCACGGCCGGAGCGCGTCGAGCACGGCGCCCGGGCGGTCGGTAGCCACGGCGGCGGGGAAACAACTCACCTGGTCGGCTATACCGACCATCTCTCCGAGGAAAGCCTCGTGGGCGCCGAGGCGGGGGTCCTCGACGGTGCCTTCGACGAAGAGCACGGCAAAGCGAGCTTGGCGCCCGCCGGGCTTGCGGCGCAGGACGCGGCCCATGCGCTGGACCATCTGGCGGCGCGAGCGGCTGGCGCCGGTGATCACGGCCAGGTCAGCGGCGGGCACGTCAACGCCCTCGTCGAGCACCCGGGGCGCGACGAGCACGTCGAGCTCGCCCGCAGCGAAGCGCCGGAGGGTGGCGCTGCGTTCCCGGCCAGCCAGCCCCGAGTGCATGACGGCAGCGCGGAGGCCGCGAGTGGCGAGCACATGGCACACCCGCTCGGTAGTTGCGATGCTCTGGGTGAACACGAGGGCTCGGTCCGCCTCGGCGACCGCCGGCGCCACTTGGCGGAGGGCCGCGTCCTTGGCTGGTGTGTCGGCCAGCAGCCGCCGCCGTTCGAGCATCGCCTGGCGGTAAGCCCTCGCCGCTGCCGAGGCTGGCCCGTCGTCATCGGCGAGGACAGCTATCGCCTGCATGAACGCTTCGAAGGGCTCTTCGGGTACGCCGTGCTGGCTGACCAGGCGCGCTCGCAGGCCCCGCATGAGCTCGGTCAGCTCGTCATAGGCTGCCTGTTCGGCCGGGGCAAAGTGCACTCCTACGAGCACCACCCTGAAGCGGGCGACCACGCCGTCAGCGACCGCTCGGGCGTAACCGAGACGGAAGCAGGTCCTGCCGAAATAGGGGCCGAGCCAGACGAGGTTGCCGTCGTCTTCTCGGGCATAGGTGGCGCTCAGGCCCAGCCGCCGCACGAAGCGGCGGTCGAGCGCCAGCCGGTTGACCTCGGTGCCGTAGCGGTGGCATTCGTCGGCGACGAACAGCCCGCCCTGACGGATCGGGCGCACGTCGGTGGCCCGGGCACTGTTGGCCACGGCGACTAAGACGTCGTGGGTCACGAGCGAGTCCCTCACCCCGTCGCCCATCCGGCCGATGCGCCGAGTAGGCGGGAGGTGCGCTTCGAGCCCCGCCACCCACTGGTGCTGGAGCTCGACGGTCGGCACCAGGACGACCACCTGCCCCTTGCCTGCCAGCTCGTCGAGCGCCGCCGCTATCCCGACCATGGTCTTGCCCGTGCCCGTCACTGCCTCGACCACGCCGCGGTGCCCGTTGCGTTCCCATGCTGCCAGGGCGTCGGCTTGCCAGGGGTACAGCCCGAGCGAGGCGGAGGGACGAGCGGCGGGGGGGATCGAGCGTCCTGGGGGAGGATTGGTCCCCGGTGGTCCCCCGCCTGAAGACGAGGCCATCCACCACCTGGGCGGGGAGTTGCCGTCGCGGCGGAACCGGCCGTGGCTGGCAAAAAGGGCGAATGAGACTTCGTTGGCAGGAGCCCCGAGCTGGCTCGCCAATTGGGCGGCCGTCACCGCGCCGCCGCCTGCCTCGAGGGCACCGGCGATGTCGTCGGCCAGCAGCGCTCAGCCCAGCCCGCCGCCCGGGGCGGCCGCCAGCCCATCCTCCGGGGGATCGCCCAACCCACCGGCCCGACCTGGGTCGCCCTCCACCTCGTCACCGGCGCCCGTCCCGGCCTCCAGGCTGCTGTCGGTGCTGAGGTCGACCTCCAAGCCGCCCACGCTGAGCTCGGGTTGGTAAGAGGGGTCGAGCCGGCGTAGGTCCCACTCGTTGATCCAGGCGCGCACGTATTGGCGCATGCGGTTGGAGGGCAGCCGCTCCAGGCCGGTAACGTCCGGCGGCGCCCATCCATAGGCCTCGGCATGGATCTGCTTGAGCTGGGCGTAGGTGCGGTCCAGCTCCTCGCGCCCGGGCGGCTGGAGCTGCACCTGTTCCCGGGCGATCACCCGCATACCGGTCTCGGCCTGCGCGGCGAGCAGCTCGCCCTCGGCGCTCTCGCTGGCCCGGAGGCGCTTGGGGACGAGCTCGTTGTCGTTCTTGCCCTCGAGGACCTGGCCCTCGAAGTCGTCGACCGTCGTGAGCACGGCGCATACCGGGGCGGCCGGGTCGTCGCGGTCTCCTCTTACCCAGCGGGCGATCTCGGCGTACGACCTGGCCCGCTGGAGCCAGGTGTAGCGGCCGATCAGCTCTGCCTCGTCCAAGAGCACTACCCAGCCCGCGTGGCCAGCCGCCTGCATGAGGCGGGGCACGAACCGGAACCGTTGCACAGAGAGGTCGCGTTCTTTGATCGGTGCCAGCCGGTAGGTGGCGGCCGCACCGGCTTCCCGGAGGCGCCGGCGCAGGTCGGCCACGGGCAGCGGGTCCCCCGCCCAGAAGCGGACGATGCGGTCGGCGAACTCCTCGTCGCCTCTCGCGTACTCGTGGAGGAACAAGGTAGCGGCGAAACGGCTGTCCACGGGGGCGTCGTCCTGGTGGGCCCAGCGGTACAGGTCGGCGTAGGGGGGTGAGTCGTCCAGGAGCCCCGCCGCCACCTCGTCGATGGCCGAACCGGGCCGGCCCGGGACCTTGGCCTGCTCGATGGCCGAGCGGAACACCTTGGCCTGGTCGTGCAGTGGGGTCTCCTTGGAGATCACGACCTTCGAGACGACGAAGCCCTGGGACAGCGCCACGTGGGCCAAGTGCTCGAGCACATGGCTCTTGCCTGTACCGAAGCCCCCGCCTACCATCATCCCCCCGGCCGCGGGCCCTTCGGGCAGCGCGCTTAGGGCAGACAGCAGCTGGCTGAAGCGGTCTTCGACGCCCACCTGCATCGAGCCCAGCACGGCCACGGCGTCGCGGTTGGGCACGCCGGCGCGCAGGGCCTCGAGGGCGCGGCGGCGTTGGACCGCCAGGTCGGGGCTCACGCCGCCCCCAGCCGGACCAGTGACGAAAACGGGTTGTCCCGGTTGAGGTCTCGCACCTCGTCGAAGATCCGTAGCTTCAGCGCCTGGTAGGCCTCGAGGCCTCTGAAGGTATCAGTGAGGAACGCCGGCGAGGCCAGCACCACGATCACGCAGTTGGCCATCTCGTCGGTGTTGTCCACCAGCTGGCGCAAGACCTCGTAGGCATCGAGGAGGGCAGACTTGGTGTAGTAGTGGCCTTGGCGTTCCTCGGGGCTCGGGCGCCGGGCGTAGCCGAGCCGCCGGATGTCGAGCACGAGGGCGAGGCCAGCGCTCCCATTGACCGCCAGCCAGTGAGCAAGGGAGAACAGGAGGTGGCGCGCGTTGTGGCGGCCGATCCGCCGGAAGATCAGCGCCGACTTCAATACCGACACCTGGCGGAGGTCGCCGCGGAGCCAATCCAGGACGGCCGTGTGCTCGGCGTCCACCACCTGGCCGCTCCGGAGCTGGGCCTGGCACAGGCGCAACATGGCGGTGCGGAACTCCGCCACCATCGCGTAGTCGCGGTGCACCTGCTCTTGGAGCTGGCGGTCAACGTCGCGCTTCAGCTCGCGGGGGTCGACCCGATAGTGGGCGGCCAGGCCGTCTAGGGCCACGCGGCCGTCCGCCAGGGGCGGGTAGCCGGC
>JBOGGK010000556.1:0-1954 GCA_050744045.1 Acidimicrobiales bacterium
GCGCGCCGGCGACCCTGGCCGTGACTTCCTCCAGTGGGGCCCCGCCCCGGAGGGCATCAGCCACGATGCCCGCACCTTGCAGGGCGACGCTCAGGCTGGCCGGCCCGGCATGGTAAGCGGCGGGGAAGAACGGCGTCCCCGGGCCGACGCAGGCCAGGGCGGCGAAGTTGAAGTTCCCGAGGCCCTGGTCGGTCTCGTGGGCCAGCCTCAGCATGACCCGAGCGGCAGCCCCGGCAGCAGGGACGTCGAGGCCGGCCTGAGCGGTCGCCACGAGCACCGAGCCGTTGATCGCGGGCCGCCCAGCGACCACGTCGGCCATGGCCTCCGCCCGCTCGGGCCCGTCGCCCGGGAAGGTGGTACCGACCGAGCAGAACTCGACCCCGAGCTGGTCCAGGGTTTGCCCCAGCTCGGCGGCGTAGGCGGCCACCGCCGGCACCGGCCAGTCCCGAAGGTCGGCCAGGAGGGGCCGGGTCGAAAGGCGCCCGGTCTGCACCTGCCAACCGGCGCCGGTGAAGCCGGCGGTGGCCTGCTTCAAGGCGGCGGCGGCGCGTTCGAGGGTGGCCCCGCTCAAGGGATGGGCCTCGGCCACGCCCAAGGTGATGGCTCGCACCGGGGGCCTTGGGTGTTCGGTCACCGAGGGGACAGCTTAGGCTCAGGGTGCCGCGACCGCCGGCCCCGGGCAGGCGCCACCATCGTTACAGCCAGGCGACCGTTACAGCCAGGCGACCGTTACAGCCAGGCGACGTCGTCGTCCTCGCCCCCCCCGGTCAGCCGCGCGCACGTGGGGCAGTACCAGTGGGCTTCCAGGGGCGTCCCGCAAAGGCGGTGGCGTGGACCGCCAAAGGGCTCCCCCATCGCCTGCGCACCCCAGCGTTCGAGGAGGCGCAGTGCCCCCGCCAGTTCCCGGCCTTCGGCGCTCACCCGGTACTCGTAGCGGACAGGTTTGCGCGAATAAGGGACCGCCACCACGATGCCTTCGGCTTCAAGCCGGCGCAGGCGGGCGGTGAGGACATTGGGGGCGAGGCCGGGGACGGCCGACTCCAGGTCCTTGAACCGGTGTGGCCCGTCCAGGAGAGCGTCTACGATCAGCAGGGTCCAGCGGTCACCCACCCTGGTCATAGCCAGGTCGAGCGCCGAGTTGGCGCCGGCGGGCACCCCTGGTAGGTCGGTCATACCGCCACCCGAGGCGGCGCCGCCGGCGGTCCTGACAGGTCGGTCATCCCGCCATCTTGACCAAAATTCCGTACCGTAATCGCTCCCACGAGGTAACTTGCAAGTTGCAAGTAACAAACTACCTGGAAGGGAGAGTAAGGATGAGCGCACTGGACGAGTTCTCCGCTTCGATAGCGGACGCCGTCGCCGCCGCCTCACCGGCAGTCGTAGGCGTGGGTAGAGCCGGAAGCGGTGTGATCGTCGCCGACGGCCTCGTGGCGACCAATGCCCACAACGTGCAAGAGAGCACCGAGGTCAGCTTCGCCGACGGAGCGACGGCCGCCGCCTTGGTGGCCGGCGCCGACCTGGACGGGGACTTGGCCGTACTGGCCGTCGGTACAGGAGGGCGAGCAGCGCTCGAATGGGCCCAGGCCGGCGAGGGCCAACCCATCTCGCTCGGCCAGCTCGTGATCGGCCTGGCCCGGCCGAGAGGAGGCCCGCTGCGCGCCGGAGTCGGCTTCGTCTCCGGCCTGGGACTGGATTTCCGGGGGCCAGGAGGCAGCCCGGTAACGGGCGCTGTCGAGCACACCGCTCCATTGGCCCGGGGGTCCTCCGGCGGGCCTGTCGTCGACACGAAGGGCCGCCTGGTTGGCATCAACACCCACCGCGAGGGCGACGGCTTCTACCTTGCGCTACCAGCCGGCCCAGAACTGAGGAGCCGGGTCGAAGCGTTGGGCAGGGGGGAAGTCCGGCGCCGGGCGAAGCTCGGCGTTGCCTTAGCCCCGCCTCGCGCCGCGCGGCG
>JBOGGK010000557.1:0-4467 GCA_050744045.1 Acidimicrobiales bacterium
GCCTCGGCCAGGCCCGACGAGGCCGGCCCGGTAAACCGGTCGCCCCCCTAACATGTCTTAACACCCGTGAGCACCGCCATCCCGAAGCACCGCGCCTCCCGGTCAGGCTTTCCCGAGGAGCCCGGCACGGACCAGGCGCCAGCTGAGCGCCCCCCGCGGTCACGGGCGTTGCTCGGGCGGCACTGGCCGCGCCGGGTGCTGATCAGCGTGAACGTCCTCGTGTGCGTCTGCTTGGCGGCAGCCGCCTCCGCCTACGAGTACGTCCAGCATGAGATCGGGTCGATCGCGACCGCGCCCAGCCCGGGCGCCAACCAGTACGGTCACGACGTCGACGGTCACCGAGTCGCCCAAGTGGACTACTCAGGCGGCCTCAGCCCCGAGAACATCCTGCTCATTGGCAACCAGACGCGCCAGGGGCTCACACCAGCGCAGCAGTTGCGCTACGGGCTGACGGCGACCCACTCGGGCACGCTGGCCGACATCATGATGGTGCTCCATCTCGACCCGGCCAAGGACGCCGCGTCGATCCTGTCCATCCCCCGTGACCTGTTCGCCCCCATGCCGGCAGGGAGCCTCGTGGGCCCGTACCAGAAGATGGACGCCGCGCTGAACGACGGCAACGCCGACGGCCCCGACAACCTGATGAAGGCGGTGCAAGAGGACCTCGGGATCCCCATTAACCACTTCATGGAGCTCAATTTCAACGGTTTCATCAACAGCGTCAACGCCTTGGGCGGGATCAGGGTGTACTTCCCCGAGCCTGTCTGGGACGCCGAGTCCCTCCTCTACGAGCCCAACCCCGGCTGCCACCAGCTCGACGGCACCGACGCCCTCGCCCTGGTGCGGGCCCGCCACCTCCAGTACGAGCCGCCTGGCACCCATGAGCCACGCGACGAATGGACCTTCGAGGCGCAGTCGGACCTGGCCCGCATCGTGAGGGCCCACACGTTCATGAAGATCGTGGCCGAGACCGCCGAGAAGGAGGGCAAGGCCGACATCTTGACCGCCAACGCCTTTTTGAACGCGGTCGTAAAACAGATGACGGTGGACAAGGGGCTGCGGAGCCAACTGTTGAGCCTCGTCCTGCACTACCGCCACATGAACCCGAGCGCGGTGGCGGAGAGCACCCTGCCCACTTCTCCGGTCAACTATTACTCCTACGACGGTGCCGACATCGGCGACGTCCTGTTCCCGGTGCAGCCGCTGGACAACGACGCCATAAAGACCTGGGATCCCCAAGCCCTCCCGGCGCCCGTGCGCCCCAAAGCGGTCCGCATCGTGAGCCTGACGGGCAGTTACGACGCCGCCGTCTCCGCCGGCCACGCGCTCGGGTCGGACGGGCTCGACGTGACCGGCGAGACCGCCGGCACCGTGCCGGCGAGCACCACCGTCACCTTTGTCGGCTACCACCACGGCGACGCCGCCCAGGCCTTGTACGTCATGAAGTACCTCTCCGGCGCGGTCATGCTCCACCAGGAAGCGTCGGTGCCACTGGGCACGGTGCAGGTCGAGCTCGGGTCCTCCGTAGTCGTGGCCAGCCGGCCCGCTCCTGGCCACCGGACGACCGGTGCCGCCGGCGCCGGCGCCAAGTCGAGCACTACGGCCGCCCCTGCGACCAGCGCCCCCGCTCCTCGGGCCGGCGCGGGCAGCCCCCACCATCGCGCACCGGCGACGACGGTGCCGACGCCCGGCGGCTACGCACCCAGCCCCGCGGCCGACCAGGTGCAACCCTGGGACCCGAGGGCCTGCCCCGCCTCGTCGTAGCCGGGCCACAACGTGTACGCGGGCCGCAACGAATAAGCGGGCCGCAACGTATAAGCGCCGAGCCGGCCGTTGGTAACGTGACGCCGATGGACCTTCCTCCCCCCGACCCCGCCAAATTGCTGCAGTCGTGGATGGAGTGGGAGCGAGGCGAGGCGACGCCGGGGCGAGTGATGGCCAACCTGAAAACAGGCGGCCTGCGCCAGTTGCTCGAGCGCCTGGCCAGCCCGCCCGCCGGCCCCGCCCCAGAAGCTGGCGGCGCCGGCGAGGGGGAGCCCGGTGGGCCGGCGGGGGGCCAGCCCCCGTCCCGGGCGCCCGTCGTCTAGCCGGACCTCTTCACAAGGTACCCTGGCCAGGTAATGATCTGTCCCCGCTGCGGCGTCCCTAACGCTCCCGAGCGAGCCACCTGCTCGCGTTGCTCGGGTTCGCTGGCGCCCCCGCCGGCGCAAGCGCACCAACCCCTGCCTCCGGTGCTGCCCGTGACCCGTCGTTCCGAGCGGGCCCTCGGGCTCGCCCGGGCCAAGCAGCTAAGAGAAGCTGCACCCCCCGGGCCTCGGCTGGGTGCCCCCGCGGGCACCCCGGCCCCGGGCACCGGCGCGGCCGCCGGCACCGCCCCGGCCGCCGACGACGTTTACCTGCTTTCCGCCGACCGCTGCACGGGCCAACCTCCTCCGCCGGCGGGGGCGCCGGAGCCGGAGGGCCTGCCCCGGGCTGAGAGGCCCGGGCGGATGGCCATCGGCCTCTCCGGGGTTTGAAGGCCAATAGACTCGGGCCTTCGGGCATAATCGGCGCGGACGAGAGGCAGGCACCGTGGACGTAGAGATCGGCAAGGGCAAGTCGGGCCGGCGGGCGTACGGTTTCGACGACATAGCGATCGTCCCTAGCAGGCGGACGAGGGACCCCGAAGACGTAGATATCTCCTGGGAAATTGATGCGTTCCGCTTCGAGCTGCCTCTCCTGGGGGCGGCGATGGACGGCGTGGTCAGCCCGGCGACGGCCATAGATATCGGCCGGCTCGGCGGGGCCGGGGTGCTCAACCTCGAGGGCCTCTGGACGCGCTACGACGACCCGGAGCCTTACTTCGAGGAGATCTCGCAACTGGCGCCGGATAAGGCCACGGCCCGGATGCAGCAGATCTACGCCGAGCCCATCAAAGCCGAACTGATCACCGCCCGCATCCGCGAGGTCAGGGCGTCCGGGGTCGTGTCCTGCGCCTCCCTCACGCCCCAGCGCACCTCACAGTACGCCAAGGCGCTCCTCGACGCCGAACTGGACCTGTTCGTCATCCAGGGCACAGTCGTGTCCGCCGAGCACGTGTCGAGGACCAGCGAGCCGCTCAACCTGAAGCGCTTCATCCGCGAGTTCGAGATCCCCGTGATCGTCGGGGGTTGCGCCTCCTACCAGGCCGCCCTCCACTTGATGCGCACGGGTGCCGTCGGTGTCCTGGTGGGGGTCGGGCCCGGCCACGCCTGCACCACCAGAGGCGTGCTCGGCATCGGCGTACCGCAGGCCACCGCGATCGCGGACGCCCGGGCCGCCCGGGCGCAGCACCTGGACGAGACCGGCGTCTACGTCCATGTCATCGCTGACGGCGGCATGGCCACCGGGGGCGACGTGGCCAAGGCGATCGTGTGCGGCGCCGACGCCGTGATGCTCGGCTCGCCCTTGGCGGCGGCCTTGGAAGCGCCCGGGCACGGCTACCACTGGGGCATGGCCACTTTCCACCCCACGCTCCCCCGGGGGGCCAGGGTGCAGACCGAGCCGAGAGGGACGATGGGCGAGATCCTGGTCGGCCCGGCGCACGAAAACGACGGCCGGCTCAACCTTTTCGGAGCATTGCGCACCTCCATGGCGACGTGCGGCTACGGCAGCGTGAAAGAGTTCCAGAAGGCAGAAGTCATGGTGGCACCGGCGCTGCTCACCGAGGGGAAGTCCCTCCAACGTTCCCAGCACGTGGGAATGGGGCACTGACGCCAGCGCCGCCTGGCCACCCCGGCCCTAGGCCGGGCGGCGGCCCCGGTGGAGCCGAACTACTGGAGGGGCTGAACGCCTCGCAGCTCCAAGCGGTCACCCACCCCGGGGGGCCGTTGTTGGTGGTAGCCGGAGCGGGCTCCGGCAAGACCAGGGTGCTCACCCACCGGGTGGCGTGGCTGGTGCGCGAAAAAGGGCTGTCGCCTTACTCGGTCCTCGCCATTACCTTCACCAACAAAGCGGCGGACGAGATGCGCCACCGGGTTGCCACCCTCATAGGCCCGGTGGCCGAGAGGATGTGGATCTCCACCTTTCACGCCGCCTGCGTGCGGATCTTACGCCGGGAGGCCGAGATGGCCGGCTACTCGCCGTCGTTCTCCATCTACGACCAAGCCGACGCCGTACGGCTCACTGGTTACGTCGTGCGCGACCTCGGCCTGGACATGAAGAAGCTACCGCCCCGTTCGGTCCACGCCGCCATCTCGGCGGCCAAGAACGAACTGCTGAGCGCTCCCGCCTACGCCGAGCGGGCACGGCGCAGCTCGGTCTTCGAGCGCAAGGTCGCCGACATCTACCACGAGTACCAGCGCCGCCTGCTCGCCTCCAACGCCATGGACTTCGACGACTTGCTCGTCGTGGCCGTCCAAGTGTTCCGCGAGCACCCCGAAGTGCTCGACACCTACCGTGACCGTTTCTCCCACATCCTGGTCGACGAGTACCAGGACACCAACCGGG
>JBOGGK010000558.1:0-20680 GCA_050744045.1 Acidimicrobiales bacterium
CGCCACTCGCGTGCGACGAGGTGGGAGAGCGAGAGGGGCACGTCTGCCCCGAGCTCCTCGCGCAGGATCCGTGCCGCCGCGAGCTCGTGCTCGGGGTTACGGTAGCTGAATAAGAAAGCGACAGCGATCGACTCGAAGCCCTCGTCACGGAACCGCCTAGCGGCGGCGCGCACGGCCTCCCCGTTGAGCGGGGAACGTTCCCGGCCGGCGTAGTCGAGCCGGCCAGGCACCTCCACGGTGTCCCGACGTTTCACCAGCGGGCTTGGCTTGCGGTAGTGGAGGTCGTACAGGTTCATGCGGGGCCCGCGGGCGATCTGGTACACGTCGCCAGTGCCTTCCGTGACGAGGAGCAGCACCTTGGCGCCGTGCCGCTGTATGAACGCGTTGAGGCCCTGAGTGGTGCCGTGCACGATGAAAGAGATGTCGCTCGGCGAGCCCACGACCTGCTCGAGTGCGGCGAAAACGCCGCTGGTGAGGTCGTCTGGCGTCGTCGAGGACTTGCCCGCAGCATAGTTGCGCGCCTGCTCGTCGTAGGCGACGACGTCGGTAAATGTCCCACCGATGTCCATCGAGACCCGGTAACGGACCACAGCACGCTCCCTATCGGCCCAGCCGCCATTTCCAGCCAGCCGGGAGTTGACCTTGTCAGACAGTAAAAGACTATGGTGGTGACGGGTAAGCGTCAAGGTGAGTTTTACCGCTTGCCGGGCAGGCCCACCAGCATCATGGAGGCGTCACGTGGTGGGGGACGAGGTTGTGAGGAACGTCGGTCGCCAGCTGCGCCGGCTCCGCCAGTCCCGAGGCATGACGCTGTCAGACCTGGCCGCCCGCGCCGGCTGCAGCGACGGCTACCTCTCGAGCGTCGAGACCGGGGTGATCACCCCCACCATCAGCTCTATCTCGACACTTGCGGCCGTGCTCGGGGCCGATGTCAGCGCCTTTTTCGCCGCGCCGCCAGAAGACTCCGTGCACGTACAGCGCGCCCGCACCGCGCACCGGTTGCGGATCTCCTCGACGGCCAGCCAGACCTACACGATCCTCTCGGCGCACCGTTTCGAGCCGTCGTTCACCGGGCTCGTCGAGGACCTGGCCCCGGCACCCGACGAGGCGTCGTACCGCTACTTTGGCGAACGCTTCCTCGTCATGCTCGAGGGCTCGCTCGTCATGGGTATCGGAGCCGAGGAGTACGAGCTGGCACCGTTCGACACCCTGCATTACTCTTCGCATCCCGCCCACTGGGTCAGGGTCACCTCCAGCAGCCCGGCGCGCATCTTGTGGGTTGTGACGCCGGCGCTGCTGTGAGGGAGGACGGGGCGCTGGTGGCCTACGGAGGGGGTGGGCGGGACGGGGCCGGAACTCTCGCATGCCGCATAGGTCGGCGTCTGCGGGCACGGCGCAGAGAGCTCGGCCTGACCCTCGCCGAGACCGCCGAGCGGGCCAGGCTTTCCGTCTCCTACGTCTCGGCGGTGGAGAAGGGCACGAACCTGCCGTCCCTACAAAGCCTGGTCAAGATCGCCGACGCCCTTCAGACCACCATCCCCGCCGTGCTCGTCGCGGAGGGGACGAACCGAGTGCGCCGGGGCCGCCTCCCCGGGCCTGGAGGCGGCGCCGCGGACCTCGGCCACCGCGAGCTGCAACTGAAGGCCATTGCGGTGCGCTCGGTGCCGGGCGAGCAGTCGCCGCTCGAGCTGCCGACGAAGGACCACGACGTGTTCTGCTACTGCCTGGAAGGTGAGGTTGAGGTGGTCTTCGACGGGCACGAGCCGGTTACCGTCGGGGCGGGCGATGCCCTGGACGTGCGTTCCGCGGTGGCCATTTCCTGGTCGGCTCGCTCCGGTGCGCTGTTGGTCTGGACATCCTGCCCGATTCGCGTGTAGCGGGACCTTTGCCGCCCGGTAGCAACCCTGCAGCGCCTAGCCGGCGCCCGATGCCAAGAGGCGCTGCACCTGGGCCGCAGTAGGCAGGCTGGGGAGGGCACCGGTTGCCGTCGTGGCCAAGGCGCCGGCCGCACAGCCGCGGCGAGCGGCCGCGACCAAGTCGCAGCCATCGGCCAATGCGGCGGCGAGCGTCCCGCAGAAGGCGTCGCCCGCCGCGGTCGTGTCCTTCGCCTCGACCCTGTAGGTGGGCACGTTCACTGGCGACTGACCGCCCTGGGTCACCAACGCCCCGTGTTCGCCCAGCGTAACCACTACCGACCCGCACCCTTGCGCGCAAAGCTGGGCCGCTGCTCCTTCAGTGGTCGCCTCGCCGCCCATGGCCAGGGCCTCACCTTCGTTCGCCACGAGGACGTCCACCAAGCCGAGCAGCTCGCGGGGGACGGCGAGAGGTGCGGGAGAGGGGTTGAGCACGGTCGTGGCCTTGCGGGCGCGGGCGAGTTGGAGCATCGCCAGCACCGAGACCGACGGCACCTCCAGTTGGGTGAGCACAACCATGCCTGGCCCTAGGAGCTGGTTGGCGGACTTCGCGTCCTCGGTGCTTAGCCGGCCATTGGCCCCTGCCGCCACCACGATCGTATTGGCGCCCCCCCGGGCGACGGTGATGAGCGCCGTTCCGCTGGGCGTGCCCGGGACCACCCTGGCCCAGGTCGCACCGACGCCCTCGCGGGACAAGACGCCCAGCAGGAGCTGTCCCGGCGCGTCGTCGCCCACGCAGCAGACCATGGCCACCCGGGCACCTTGGCGCGAGGCGGTCACGGCCTGGTTCAAGCCCTTGCCGCCGGGTACGGCCATATACCGGTCGCCGCTCACTGTCTCGCCCGGGCCGGGGAGCCGCTCGACCGTGATGACGTGGTCGAGGTTGAGGCTGCCAAAGACCACGACGGCCGGGTCGGGCGGAGGCGCCATGGGCCCGGTCTAGCATGAAGGCATGGACGTGGAAGTGGTGGTGGAGATACCCAAGGGCACGCGCAACAAGTACGAGGCGAACCACGAGACGGGCCAGATCTGGCTCGACCGGATGCTCTTCACCGCCACGAGGTACCCCGAAGACTACGGCTACATACCGGGGACGCTTGCCGACGACGGCGACCCTCTGGACGCGCTGGTCCTGCTGGAGGAGCCCACCTTCCCGGGGTGCCACGTGCGTGCCCGGCCAGTGGGGGTGTTCCTTACCAGGGACGAAAACGGCGATGACGCCAAAGTCCTATGCGTGACAGCGAGCGACCCCAGACAGGTCTCGGTAAAGGAGCTCGAAGACATACCGACGCACGAGCTCAACGAGATAGCTCATTTCTTCGCTATCTACAAGTCCATCGAGCCCGGCAAGGGCACCACCCCCGGGGGTTGGCGCTCGCGGGAGGTAGCCGAGGAGATCGTCGCGGCCGCCCGCCGGCGCTTCGGGGGATAGCCAGCCGGCTGAGGATAATAGCTCAAGCTTCTACGAGGCCCACCACGATGTCGAAGGCTTGCCCGACAGTGCTGAACTTGGTGGGGTCGACGTCAGGGAGGCGGATGGAGAACGCGTCGTTTAGTGCCAGCGTTATCTCGACTACCGCCAAGCTGTCCGCGTCGAGGTCCTCAGCCCAGCGGGCTTCGCGGGTGACCTGCGCCGGGTCGATGTCCAGTACCTCCGCCACACAACCTTGGAAGATGGCGAACGCCTCCTCGCGGTCCTTTTTCTTGGCTTCCATCTCGCCAAAGGCTAGCCGAGCGGAGGCCCGGCGGGCGGATCCCCCCAGGCAGGGTGGGCTGGCGGGCTGGCGGCGGGCCGAGGCAGGCTGGCGAGGCCGGCGGGCCGGGCCGTGTAACGTGACCGTCCATGGCTCTTCTCGACGGGAAACGCCTCCTCGTGACCGGCGTCCTGACAGACGACTCGATCGCCTACGGGGTAGCCGAGCTGGCCCAACGCGAGGGCGCGAAGGTAGTCCTGACGAGCTTCGGCCGCGCCCTCTCGCTCACGAGGCGGGTGGCCAAGCACCTGCCTTCCCCCCCCGACGTGCTCGAGCTCGACGTGACCGTGCCCGAGCACTTGGAGACCGTGGCCGCCGAGCTCCGCCAGCGCTGGGATGGGTTGGACGGCCTGCTCCACTCGATCGGCTTCGCGCCGCCGTCCTGCCTCGGCGGCGGGTTCCTGGAGGCGCCCTGGGACGACGTCCGGGTGGCGCTCGAGGTTTCTGCCTACTCGTTGAAGTCGCTGGCGGCGGGTCTCCTGCCCCTGTTCGCGGCGGCCGGAGGCGGCTCGGTCGTGGCGTTGGACTTCGACGCCGCCCTGGCGTGGCCCGGTTACGACTGGATGGGGGTGGCCAAAGCCGCTCTGGAGTCCACGGCCCGCTACCTGGCTCGCGACCTGGGCCGGCACCGGGTGCGGGTCAACCTCGTGGCGGCCGGGCCAGTGCGGACCATCGCCGCCCGCTCGATCCCTGGGGTCGAGAAGTTTGAAGGCATCTGGGCCCAGCGTGCCCCTCTCGGGTGGGCCGTCACCGATTCGACGGCGGTCGCCAAGGCGTGCGTAGCGCTCATGTCGGACCTGTTCCCGGCCACAACGGGTGAGATCCTGCACGTGGACGGCGGCTTCCATGCGATCGGGGCCTAGCGTGGAGGACGGCCGCGTCGTGCTCGTGACAGGGGGCAACCGCGGCATAGGCCGGGCGATCGCCGAGGCGTGCGTGGCCGGCGGCGACCGGGTGGCGGTGACGACCCGGGGTGCGGAGGTGGAGGGCTTGTTCAACGTCCACTGCGATGTGACGGACGTCGGCGCCGTGGACAAGGCCATCGCCAGGGTGGAGGAAGGGCTCGGCACTATCGAGGTGCTCGTGGCCAACGCCGGCGCCAACGACGACAAGCTCTTGCTGCAGATGGACGAGGCCTCCTTCGCCGGCGTGCTGGACACGAACCTGGTGGGCACCTTTCGGGTAGTAAAACGCGCTCTGCCCAAGATGCTGCGGGCCAGGAAAGGGCGTATCGTCCTCATCTCGTCGGTCGTGGCCCTTTCCGGCTCGGCGGGCCAGGCGAACTACGCCGCGGCCAAGGCGGGGCTGATCGGGTTCGGGCGCAGCTTGGCCAGGGAGCTCGGGAGCCGCAACATAACGGTCAACGTGGTGGCCCCCGGGCTCATCGAGACCGACATGACGGCCGCGCTCGGCGAGGCCCGGCGCAAGGAGGTCGTGGCCCAGGTCCCGCTCCGGCGTTTCGGCAGGGCCGCAGAAGTCGCCCAGGTCGTGCGCTGGCTGGCGTCTGAGGACGCCGCTTACGTCACCGGGGCGGTGGTGCCCGTGGACGGGGGCTTGGGCATGGGCCATTGACCTTGGGCATAGGCCATTGACACCGCTGCCTTCGCCGGCGGACGTGCTGCCCCACCGCAGCCCGTTCTTGTTCGTGGACGAGGTCACGGCCATCGACCCGGGCCGGGTGGCCAGCGGGCGCTGGGCGCCGACCGGCGCTGAAACTTTCTTCCAGGGGCACTTCCCGGGCCGGCCCACGCTGCCAGGGGTGCTCATGGTGGAAGCGATGGCGCAGCTGGGCGGCATCGCGGTGCTCTCCGACCAGAGGTTCGCCGGGTACCTCCCCCTTTTCGGCGGGATCGACAAGGCCCGTTTCCGCCGCCAGGTGGTGCCGGGTGATGTCCTGGAGATGACCGTCGAGGTCGACCAGTTGGGCTCTGGTGCCGGGAGGGGGCATGGCACGGCGTGGGTGGGCGGGAAAGTGGCCGCTACTGCGTCGATGTTGTTCGTGCTGGTGCGCCCCTGAGCGGGCGAGCCCCCTCGGGCGCTCCCGGCTAACTCCCAGGCGGCGCTGGGCTCGCCAACGAGCTCGGCAACCCCATCGCCGGTGCCGCCTCGGGGTTGCCCTGCGCCACTTCGGCGCTGCCGCCGGCCACGAGGAGACCCCTCACCGCCTCCTCGGACTCCGGAGATGCGAGGACGAGGACCTCGTCTCCGACCTCGAGCACGGTATCGCCCCTCGGCACGACGACGTGCGCCCTCCTCACGACAGCTACGACGGTGGCATCGCGGGGCATCCCGAGCTGGGCCAGTTCCTGCCCCGCCGCCGGAGACCCCGAAGCCAGGGTGACTTCGACCAGGTGGGCGCCTGAGGACTCGAGCTGCATGAGGCGCACCAGCGACCCGACGGACACGGCTTCTTCGACCAGGGCGGCCAGGAGGTGCGGGGTCGAGACCGCTATGTCCACGCCCCATGTCTGGTTGAACAACCAGTGGTTCTTTGGGTGGTTCACCCGGGCGACGACTCTTGGGACTGCGAACTCCTGTTTGGCCAGGAGCGAGATAACCAAGTTGTCCTCGTCGTCGCCGGTCGCTGCCACCACCACGTCAGTCGTCGACAAGCCCGCCGCGTCGAGGGCAGACACCTCACAGGCGTCCCTAATCATCCATTTGACGTCGAGGGCGGAACCCCTCCCCGCCACGTCGGGGTCCACTTCCATGAGCAGCACTTCATAGCCCGATTTGTGGAGCTCTGCGGCCAGGTGGGTGCCCACGTTACCGGCACCGGCTATGAAGACATTCACCGCGGCGGCCCTTTGGCCAGGTTCTCTTCGAGCTCGCCCAGGGCCGCCGTCGCCACTGAGACGTACACGACGTCGCCTTCCTGGCCCACCATGCCCTGCTTGGGCACGACGGCCTTCCCCGCCCGTGAAACGGCCACGATACGGCTGTGAGCCGGCACTTCGAGGTCGTCCAGGTGGTAGCCGACCCAGGCGGAGGGCACGGACCGTTCCACCATCACCACTTCACCCGCCGGGCTCGACCACTCGGTGACCGTCTGGTCCGGCAACAGGCGGCGCACGACTTGGTCGACCGTCCAAGTCACGGTGGCGACGGTGGGGATCCCGAGGCGCCGGTATATCACCGCCCGGCGGGGGTCGTAGATACGGGCCACGACGTAGGGGACCTGGTACGTTTCGCGGGCAATGCGAGCCGTGAGGATGTTGGAATTGTCACCGTTGGTCACCGCCGCGAGTGCTTCGGCATCGGCGATGCCGGCCTCTTCGAGGGCGTCGCGGTCGAAGCCGAAGCCGACGACGCCCTTGCCGCCCCAGTCCATGGCGAGGCGCTGAAGGGCGCGCGGGTTCTTGTCGACCACAGCCACCTCGTTTCCTTCCCGGGACAACAGCATCGCCAGTTCGGAGCCGACTCGACCGCAGCCGACGACCACTACCCTCATGCCAACATGCAACACGCTCGGGCTACCGGGCACAACTCAACGAGCTGCTGGTACGCTTGCCCGCGGCTCTGGGCACGGTGAGTGCGCCCGGGCCCCAGAGCAGGACCTCGCCGAGCTGGTCACGAGAGGTCAATCGCGCCCCGAGATCTCGAAGAGGGCGCCCACCGGCCCCGTACCGGGCTAACTAGGCAGGCGGCGGGGAGGCAGGTGGCGGGGCGATGGCGGCGACCCGGGCCACTTCCCCAGGGCCGAGGGCCCATCCGGCGGCCTCGACGTTGGCCCGCACCTGTTCGGGCGTCGTCGCCCCGGCGATCACGGACGCGACCTGCGGATTGGCAGCCAGCCAAGCGATGGCGAGCTCCAATATGGTGTGGCCCCGCTCCTCTGCGAAGCGCCGCAGGGAGCTCACGGCGCCGAGGGCCGCATCGTCGAGCAGCTCTCGCTGGCGGTGCGCCGGCATGCCCGCGAGGCGGGTGCCGGCGGCCGGGGGCTCGCCCTTGCGGTACTTGCCCGAGAGCACGCCAGACTTGAGCGGGTAGTAAGGGATGAAGGCCAAGTGCTGGCGCGCGCACTCGGCGAGGACCTCCAGCTCGGGCTCTCGATGGAGGAGGCTGTACTCGTTCTGCACGCTCACGAAGCGCGGGGCGCCACTGGTGGGCGCCGCTCCCGCTTCTCGCAACTGTGCGGCCGAGAAATTGGAACAGCCGATCTCGCGGACCTTGCCCGCCGCCACCAGGTCTGCCAGTGCGCCCAGGGTCTCGGAAATAGGCGTCCCCGGGTCGGGGCGGTGGAGCTGGTAAAGGTCGACGTAATCGGTGCCGAGGCGGCGAAGGCTGTCTTCCAGCGCCCTTTTCACATAAGCGGCGGACGCGCCTCGCCTATCTTCGCTGACCGCCATGCCGAACTTGGTGGCGATGACAGCACGCTCACGCTGTTTGGCAAGGGCTCGGCCGAGGATCTCTTCACCGCGGGTCCCACCGTACACATCGGCGGTGTCGAAGAGATTTATACCGGCGTCGAGAGCTGCCTCGACCACCTCGGTGCTTTGGCCCTCGTCTGTGCGGCGGCCGAAATTGTTGCAGCCGAGCCCGACCACGGAAACAGCGAGGGAGCCAATCCGGCGTAGCGGCACACCGATGTCCACGTAGGCAAACTAGTACGCACGAGGCCGGGCGCCTGTGGTGCGCGGGCCCGGGCGGGTCTGGCAGGAGGGCCGACTGCGGGTAGGGACGGGAGGCGGTAGGGACGGGAGGCGGTAGGGACGGGAGCCTGTAGACTCCGGCGGTGACGTTCTCGATCGTGGCCAGGAGCAGTGACTGCGTCTCTTTCGGAGTCGCCGTAGCCTCCAAGTTCCTCGCCGTCGGCGCCGTCGTTCCCGCCGCTCGGGTGGGGGTGGGGGCCCTGGCCACGCAGTCGTACGCCAATACCGCTTATCGTGCCGAGGGCCTGCGCCTGCTGGCCGAAGGAGGCAAAGCGCCGGCGGTCGTCGGTATGCTCACCAGCAGCGACGAGCAAAGGGAACTGCGCCAGGTCGGCATGGTCGATGCCGCCGGGGGCAGCGCCACTTACACCGGTACCGGGTGCCATCCCTGGGCGGGGGGGCGCGGCGGCGACGGCTACGCCGTGCAGGGCAATATCCTCACCGGCGAAGAGGTGGTAGCAGAGATCGAGCGTGCCTGGCTCGCCGCGCCGCCCGAACAGCCGCTCGCCCGCCGGTTGCTGAGCGCGCTGGCGGCGGGCGACGTCGCCGGAGGCGACCGGCGGGGGCGCCAGTCGGCCGCCCTTTTCGTGGTCACCCCCAGAGGCGGGTACGCCGGCGGAGACGACGTCCAAGTCGACCTGCGGGTCGACGACCACCGAGCGCCGGTGACCGAACTGGGCCGGTTACTGGACCTGCACGACTTATATTTCACGACCACGGACCCAACCGCCCTCGTGCCCGTGCAAGGTGGAGTGCTGGCGCAGCTCCGCGACGCACTGGGCGAGCTAGGTTACCGGGTCGCCGACGGCACCGCCGCGACCGTCATGGCCGCTCTCGAGGAATGGGCCGGCCGGGAAAACCTGGAGAAGCGGGTGGCCCACGGAGCCATGGTCGACCCGGTCGTCCTGAGGATGCTGCAGTCAAGAGCAGGCACAACCCAACACCTGGACGCCGTGCCGTAAATTAGCCAGTACCGTTGGGAGCGAGGAAGCCAGGGAGCGAAGGTTCACCCGCTCTCGCCCTCGCCTTTATCCTTCAGGCTCTGCCTCGCTGCTCTCGCCAGCGCCCCGTGGCTTGGGCCGCAGCCATTCCTCCAACTGGCGGAGCGCCCGGTCGATGCCGCCGGTCGCCACCTCCAGTGTCCGGGAAAACCGCTCTCGGTAGTGGGCCACCGCCCCCTCGAACTCGGCACTGACGGGCGCTTCCTGGCCTCGCCTTGTATAAGTACCGGCTCTCACCCGGTCGTAGCTGCCCTCGCTCACCCAGGCCATGAGCTCACGCGTCCGCTTCACCGCGAAGGGATGGGTGAGCCGAGCCTCGACCCAGGCGCGTGACCAGCGGGCGAAAACGTCTTCCTCCTCCGCGTAGCTTGTCGCTTGGGCCAGGAAGGCGTCGAGGTCCATCCCTTCCAGCGCCCCGCCGGCGGTCCGCATGAGCATCTGGCAAGTCACCAAAGGGTCACCCATCACCAGGGCCGACGCCCGGTCGGCGGAGAGCTCGGCCGCCCGCGACCACTCGAGCAGGACGAGGTAGATGGCGACCAAAGGCAGGCCGGCCACCGCTCCGACGGCCCGGGTGGAAGTCGCGACAAGCATGGCCAGGAACTGCAAGGCAGTCTGGTAGTAATAGTGCTCGGAGAGCACGTGGCCGAGCTCGTGAGCAAGCACTGCGTCGACCTCTGCGGACCCGTAGTCCTTCGCTAATGCGGAAGAAATTATGACCATCGGCCGCTTGGCGCCGAGGGTCAGGGCGTTGGCGATGGGTGTCTGGGTCACAAACAGCTCAGGTACCTCGGTAATATCGATCACCGTTGCGGCCCGGCAATAACGCGCCCACAGGAGCGGCACCTGCCTTTCCGAGATCTGCACGGCGTTGCCGATCAGGACTTGGCGCAGGCGGCGCTCGTGGCCGATGTCGGCCAGGCGTTTCAACACCTTGTCCATCAGAGGTATCGAGTGCAGGGCAGCGGTGGCTGCCCTGTCCGCAGGGTGCTCGTACGCCTTGGGGCTTATACGGTCGTAACGGAGGCCCTCCTGGAGCGACATGAGCCGAGCTTACGCCGCCGGCCCGGCACCGGTGCCCTCATCGGGGGGTGCGGAGGTGGGCAGTGCCTGTCCCGCCGGCCCCGCTTACAAACCCGCCTGCACAGAGGAGAGCACGGTGCGCCGCCAGGACGCGATCCGGGCGAGCATCTCTTCGTCCCGTCCTACCGGGCCGAGCAAGGCCCCCCGGCGGGTGCCCCACGCCCGGGCGACCTCCGAGAGGGCTGAACCGGCGAGGAGGGCGGCGGCCTGTACGGCCGCACCGTAGGCGACCAGTTCCGCCGATTCGACCACCAGCACCGGTCGCCCGGATAGCCGCCTCACCACGTCTTGCCAGACCTTGCCCCGGGCCCCGCCTCCCAGGAGCAATAGCGGGGCCGCGGGGTCCTGGGGCGCCCACTGGTGGAGGGCGCCTTCGGCCTCGAGCAAGGTGGCTATTACCCCCTCGTAGGCGGCCTGGAGGATTGCCCTCCGGTCGGTCCCGTAGCGGAGGCCGCTCAGCGTGCCCGAAGCACCCGGCACGTTGGGCGTCCGTTCGCCGCCGAGCCAGGGCAGGAAGACGACACCCCCCGAGCCGACCACGTCCTCCCGGCCGAGCCCCAACCACTCGCAGGTCTGGTCCACGGCGAGGGTGGCGTTCAGCGTGCAGGCCAGGGGCAAGAACCTCCCGTCGGCGCTGGCGAAGCCGGCGACGGTCCCGGTGGGGTCGGCGCTTGGAACCTCGGCGATGGCATAAACGGTCCCCGAGGTCCCGAGCGACAGCGCCGCCTCGCCCGGCCGCAAGTCCAGGGCCAGGGCGGCGGCCGCGTTGTCGCCGGCGCCGCATGCCACCTGCACGCCCGCCCGGAGCCCGAAGTGCTCGGCCGCCCCCGGGGTGACGACCCCGGCGGCACCGCCGGGAGGGAGCACTTCGGGCAACCGAGCCGGGTCGAGCCTGACCGTGGCGAGGCTGAGCACGCCGGCGTCGTAAGCGCCTTGGCCGGGCGCCCACCAGCCCGTGCCTGAGACGTCGCTGCGGTCCGTGCCGGCCCGGCCCGTCAGGCGGGAGCTCAGGTAGTCGTGGGGGAGCATAACTTGGTGGACGCCGGAGGCGACGTCGGGCTCGGTGCGGCGCAACCAGGCCCAGTGAGCGACGGTGAAGGATGCCGACAGCACCGAGCCCACCCGTTCGGCGCACTGCTGGGGCCCGCCCAGGTCCTCGATGAGGGAACGGGCGTCGGGGGCGCTACGGGTGTCGTTCCACAAGAGCGCGGGGCGCAGCGGCCGGTCGAGCTTGTCGAGCACGACCAGGCCGTGCTGCTGGGCGCCCACCGAGATGGCGGCGAGCTGGCCGGCTACGCCGGTCCGAGCCAGGGCGCCGGCCAGGGAACGCGCCCAGGCCTGGGGGTCGGTTTCGCGGGCGCCGCCCTCGCCCTGCACCTCGTGGCCCTCGCTGGCGCTGGCCACCACCGTTCCATCGTCGGCGTCGACGACAAGGACCTTGGTGGCCTGGGTGGAGCAGTCGACGCCGGCGACAAGGGGCATGAGAGAGGCTGTGCCCAGCGCCGGCGCTAGCGCGCGCCGAGGACGTGCTCGAGGGCTAACTGGTCGAGGCGCTCGACGTTGACCTCACGCCGGCCGCCGGCCCCGGGGTCGAAGTCCTCGTAGGCAGAGCGGTCGGCGGCGAGGGCGGCCGGGGTCTCGCCCGGGGCGATGGTCGGGCCGGCTAGCGAGGGCCAGCCGGTAGCCACCATGGCCTCCTTCGCTTCCACGGTCCATGGCCCGAAGCTGGAACGATCGCCTTTGGTCGGGGTCAAGCGTTCGTTCATCACCCCTGTACGCTACCGCCTCGGCCAAAGAGGCACCTGGGCCGCCCGCCCCGCCCCGCCGCCCTCGCCAGCCCGCCAGCTCCGGTCCTCGGAGGTAAGAGGCAGCGGGACTGGGCACCGTTAGGATGATGAAGCGATGACTTCGAGCTCCAATTACGCCGCCCACGCCACATCCGCCGTCCAGGCGGGCAAGGACTACCGCATGGGGAGGATCTTCGGCGCCGACGGCAAGACGGTGGTGCTGCCCCTGGACCATGGCAGCATGCTTGGTCGTGTCCCTGGCCTGGAAGACCCTGTCGCCGCCCTCGAGAGGTTCGCCAGCCTCAGCTGCGACGGCTTCCTGGTGGGGCCAGGGGTAGCGGCCCGCAGTGCGGGATTGTTCGCCAGGCGGGACGCCCCGGCGCGGCTTTTGACGATCGACTCGTACTGGAACGCCGGTGAGGCCGGCACGAGCGCGATGATCGCCAGCGTCGCCACCGCCTCGGCCCTCGGTGTCGACGCCGTCAAGGTCCTGATGCCCTGGAACGTACCGGCCCCGGGGCGCGCCCTCGTCGTCAACCTCGTCTCCTCGGTGGTGGAAGCCGCCGCCCCCCTCGGCATGCCGGTCATGGTCGAGCCGATCGCCTACGAGATGGGGCGCGGCCCGGAGGCGTCAAAGATCGAGGCCGATGGTTGCCGGGTGGCCATGGAGGCCGGCGCCGACATATTGAAAGTTGCCTACCCGGGAGACCCGGCGACCCTGGAGGCCTGGTGCTCGGAACTGCACCTGCCGATCGTTATGCTCGGCGGCCCCCAGGGCGGCGCCACCGAGGAGCTGCTCTCCATGGTGTCGGACGCGGTGAAGGCGGGGGCGAGCGGGGTCGTGATCGGCCGGCGCGTCTGGCAGCGGCCCCCCGACGAGGCGGCCCGCCTCCTGGAGAAGCTTTATGGGGTCGTCCACTCGGGCCAGGCGGCTGACTGAATAAGTCCCCGCCGGCGGGCGTCTTTCAGGTACCGGCGGCGGCCGCCACCGCCGCCAACACGAGAGCTAGCATCGTGCAGCCGGCGTCGGGGTGGCCGAGGGCCCGTTCGGGGGCCCAGCTTGCCCGGCCGGTCTTCGGCACCATGTCAGCCGTCGCCTCGGCGGCCGCTGACGCGGCCCCGGCTGCCCGCCGGAGAGCACGGCGCCAGTCGGAGCCCTCGCCGGCCGAGGCTCGCAAGCTGGCGCAAACGGCGTCGAGGCCGTCGAGGAGGGTCCGGTCCCCGACCGAGGCCTTGCCCCGCGCCGCGATCGCCTCCATGGCGGCGGCGAAAGCGCTCTCCAACGCTTCCACCGGGGCGCCGCCGGCGGGGAGCGCCTTGGACGCCCTCAGCAGACCGGTGGCGACCAGCGTGCCGCTCGTCGACGGCGCGGCGCGGGCCACGGCGACGCCGCACCCGGCCAGCAGCTGAGCGGGCCCGTCCGCTTCCCCGGCCGCCACCACTTCTTCGACGGTCCGGGCCACCTCGGACATCGTGACCCCGAGGTCACCGTCGCCGGCGTAGCTGTCCAGCCGGTTGAGCTCGGCGGCCGAGCCTTCGAGAGCCCCGGCGGCGGCGGCCAGGGCGCCTGCGAGGCTGGACGGCACCACGGTCCTCAACGCCTCACGAGGAAGGGCGACTCGCAGGGAGCGTCGAGCAGCCTCAACAACTCGTCATCCAATTTCATGACCGACACGGAAGCCCCGGCCATTTCCAGCGAGGTGGCGTAATCTCCCACCCAGGCCCGCCGCACCTCGAGGCCGGCAGAGGTCAAAAGGGCATGGGCCGAGCGGTAGAGCACGTAAAGTTCCTCCCTGGGCGTCGCCCCGAGCCCGTTCACGAGCACCGCCACTTCGTCCCTGCCTCGATGGGCTAAGTCATCCAGGATGCGGCCGACGAGCTGCTCGGCGACCCGTTCGGCCCGCTCCAGCGGGCCCCGGCGAGCACCGGGTTCGCCGTGGATGCCCATGCCGATCTCCATTTCCCCCACCGGCAGGCTGAAAGTTGGTACACCGGCCGCCGGTACGGTGCACGGTGAGAGCGCCACCCCCATGGACCGCAGACCAGCGGAGGCCTTCCTCGTCGCCGCCACCACGTCGTCCAGCGAGCCTCCTTGCTCGGCTCGCGCCCCAGCCACTTTGTACAAAAAGGCGAGCCCGGCCACCCCCCGGCGACGGGGCTCGGAACCCGCGGGGGCGGAGGCCACGTCGTCGGTGGCGAGCAAGGTGGCGACCCGGGTGCCGTCCGCTTCGGCGAGCTCGGCCGCCAGGTCGAAGTTCATGACGTCGCCGGAGTAATTGCCGTACAGGTAGAGCACGCCGGCGCCGCCGTCAACGGCCTTCGTCGCCTGGAGGACCTGTTCTGAGCTCGGTGAGGCGAAGACGTCCCCGACCGCCACACCGTCGGCCAGGCCGTAGCCCGCGTAGCCGAGGAACAGCGGCAAGTGCCCGGAGCCACCCCCGGTCACGACCGCCACCTTGCCCGGTCGGGGCGCGTCGGCGCGCACCAAGACCCGGTGCGCCGGGGAGCGCAAGCTCTCGGGGTGGGCCAAGAGCAACCCTTCCAGCATCTCGTCCACGAAGGTCCTTGGGTCGTTGATGATCTTTTGCATTGCCACTGGCTGGGCCCCTCTCTGTCAAGTCGTGGCGTCGAGCCCCAGTTGGTCCGCAGGCGCGGGGAAATCTGCCGGCCCGGTGAACAACCCGGCCGCGCACCCGCCGAACAGGCCCGCTCCCCGGGCACCCGCTTCCACGACGGCGGGCCAGCGGAGGCGGGGCAGGAGCCCGAGCTTGCGCCGCCTGAGGCCCTCGCAATGGGCCCAGCCTCCGGAGAGGACCAGCTCCGCGGCCGGGCCGGCAATGGCCTCCATCGCCCGTATGGTACGGGACGCCCCACCCGAGACAGCCTCCAGCGCCGCGCTCCAAAGGGCGCCGGGGGAGACCTCTGGGTGCAGCCCCACGATGTAGGGGTCGGCGTAGGGCCCGTCCTGGCGCACCCGCACGGGGCCGGCGGGGGTACTGCTGGCGGCATGGTCCAAGGCGGCCAAATCTCCGGGCGCTCCCGCCCCGAGCAGGTGCAGGACCGTTTCGAGCAGCAGGCCCAACGAGTGCCCGGCGACGAGCGCCTGGCGTCCGGGGACGGTATGCCAGCTCACGTTGAGGCCGTCCCTCACGGCTCGGCCCAGGGCTGCCGGGCCGAGCGGGACCACGCTGCGGACCAGCGCTTCGGCCGTCCCGCAGGAGTCCAGCACCTGGGCCGGCCCGACTGCTGCGCACCCGGCGGCCACGCAGAGGTGGTCGTGGCCAGCCGAAGCAAGCGCCGCCCCTCCCAGGCGCCCGAGAGCGCTCCAGTCAGACCCGCCTGGTGCCTGCTTGGCCAGGGCGTCCAACGACACCGTGCCGGCACGCTCGCCTGCCTGGACCACCCGAGGGAAGAGGTCGCCATGCGCGCCGGCCCACTCCAACGCCTCGGTCCACCAACTTCGCCCGGCGAGAGAAAGGGCCCCGGTCCGCGACGCGAGGGAGGCCTCGGCTACCTCCTCCCCGCCCAGGGCACGGACGACCCAGTCCGCCACGCTGAGCGCCCGCTGCACCGCCGGGGCGCAACGGCGGGACAACCACGCCAATTTCACCAACGTGCACAACCGCGATGGGACCAGGCCGGTGCGCTCGGAGAAGGCCTGAGCGCCGAAGCTGCGCTCCAGGTCGGCCAACTCGTCGCCGCCGCGGGTATCGTGCCAGGCGATCGACGCCAGCGCGGGTCGGCCATCGCGGCCGAGCAGGGCCACTGTCTCCGCCATGCTCGTGACCCCGACGGCGACCACCGGGCCTGGGGGGGCGGCGCGGAGCGCTCCCGCGGTGGCCTCGAGCGCGGCGGCGAGGAGGTCTTCGGGACGGGCCTCGGCACCCGTGGCCACCTTCTTCCACGGTGTCGGGGCACGGCCCCAGGAGAGCTCCCGCCCGTCCCGGCCCACCACGGCCGCCTTGGTCATGGTCGTCCCTACGTCGATCCCGACCAGGAGCTCCGGCCCGGGCCGGCTCGCGAGCGCTCCCGCTGCTGACCCTGGTTCACCGCCAGCCGTCGCCGGCGGTTCACCCACGGGCAAGGGCCTGCCTCGGCCCCGGCGGGCCGATCTTCTCCGGGCCGACTTCTCCCGAGCCGCGGGCGACCAGTTCAGTCGGCATGACGATCTGGCGGGGCGGCCCGCCGGCGCCGTCGAGCCGCTCGCAGACGAGCCTCGCCGCCCGGCGCCCGAGCTCGGTCGGGTCGTAAGCGATGACGCTGACCGCCGGCGACAGGAGCGGGGCCAGCTCGAAATCGTCGAAACCGACCAATGCGGGCGGCCGGGCCAGGCCGGCGAAGGCGCCCAGCACGCCAAAAGTGATCCGGTTGTTGCAGGCGAAAACCGCTGTCGGCGGCTCGCGGAGGGAGAGCAGTTCGCGGGCGGCCGCCCCCGCACTGGCGCTGTCGTGGCAACCCACCCGGACCAGGCCTTCGTCCGCCTGCAGCCCGGCGCCCGCCAGAGCGGCCCGGTAGCCGCGCACCCGCTCGGCCGTGGTGAACACCCAAGGAAGGTCGCCCACCAGGGCGATCCGCCGGTGCCCGTGGGCCAGCAGGTGGGAGACCGCCGCTCTCGCCCCACCCAGGTTGTCGAGGAGGATGGTGTCGGCCGGCAGGTTGTGGGGCGGCCGGTCGATGAACACCACCGGCGTGCCCACCGCCAGCTCGGAGGACAGAAAACTGTAGTCCGAGCCCGTGGGTACGACGAGCAAGCCGCCCACCCGGCGTTCGCAAAGGACCTCGAGGAGCTCGCGCTCGCGCTCGGCGTCCTCGTCGGAGCTCCCGGCCACGACGAGCAGCGCCCGGTCGCGCACCTCCTCCTCCACGCCGCGGGCGATGGCCGAGTAAAACGGGTTGGACACGTCCTTGGTGACCAGCCCGAGCATCCGGGAGACCCGGTGCTGGCGCAGGGCCCGAGCGTGCTCGTTGCGACGGTACCCGAGCTCCTGGATAGCCTTTTGCACTGCCAGGGCGGTGGCCGCGCTCACGGCCTGCTCGGCGTTCACGACCCGCGAGACGGTTTTCAAGCTGACCTTCGCCGCCCGGGCCACGTCCATCATCGTCGGGCGGAGCTTGTCGCCGTCGTCGTCAAATCTCACCAGCCGCCCCCCGGGGCCCACCAAGCCGAGCGGTCGTTCCTGGCCCGCTCCGAGGGGCGCTGGCCCTGCTTGACAAGGCCGACCTCACCTGTTAGCAATGTTCATTGTTAGACAACGTTGTCACCAAATGGCCGCGTGTGCAAGCGGCTTTCGAGCGACGGGGCACACCTGGGCTAACAGGAGCGTGCATGAAGGCGGTGATGCCACTGCCACCGGCGCCGGGGATACGGTCCAGGGGCGATACCGCCAACGGCTCAGGCTGTGACCGCTCCGGTGCCGTGACAAGAGGTGGACCGGTGCCGTGACAAGAGGTGAAGAGGAGGTGCCCATGGCAGGCGAGCTCGTCGGTCCAGCCCCCCCGGGCCCTGGCTCTGGCGCGGTCCCCACGTCTGACGGCAACGGCAAGGTCCCCGTCATCGCCGTGCGCGGGGTGGCCAAGCACTTCGGCAGTGTGCGAGCCCTCCGGGGCGTGGACCTGGACGTCTTCGGGGACGAGGTAGTCGGGCTGGTAGGAGACAACGGGGCAGGCAAGTCGACGCTGGTCAACATCCTCTCCGGAGGGCTCCAGCCCAATGCGGGGACGATCCTCTTGGACGGCAAGAAGGTCTCCTTCTCATCGTCGCTCGAGGCCCGCCGCCTCGGGATCGAGACCGTCTACCAGGATCTGGCGTTGGCGCCCGACCTCAGCGTGTGGGCGAACATCTTCCTGGGGCGGGAGACCACCGTGAAAGGCCCGATGCGCCTGTTCGGATGGCTGGACCGCCGCTCCATGGCCGCCTCCGCCGAGGTGGACCTGGAGCGCACCCGCATACGCATCGGGTCGGTCAACTCCCTCGCCGGCCGCCTCTCGGGCGGGCAGCGCCAGGCCATAGCCGTCGGCCGGGCGGTCGCCTGGGGGTCCCGGGTCATCCTCATGGACGAGCCCACTGCCGCCTTGGGCGTCGAGCAGCAAGAGAGGGTGGGGGAACTGGTGGCCTCGGTGGCGGCGCAGGGTGTGCCCGTGCTCCTGATAAGCCACAACCTGCCTCAGGTCTACCGGATCTGCAGCCGGGTGGCGGTGCTCTTCCA
The DNA here is from genome assembly GCA_050744045.1 of Acidimicrobiales bacterium. Lineage (GTDB taxonomy): Bacteria > Actinomycetota > Acidimicrobiia > Acidimicrobiales > Palsa-688 > JBOGGK01. Next base: position 18,397 of record JBOGGK010000558.1, read on the forward strand.
GGGACAAGTGGTAGCCAACCTCACCCCCGGCGAGTCCTCGGTGGAGGACATCGTGAGCTGGATAACGGGGGCCGCCCTGCTGGACAAGCGCCAATGACGGTCTCCCTCTGGGCGATGACACGGTCCTCGCTCCGGGCGGCGAGGGGGTGGCAGAGATAGCGCGGGTGAAGCTTCCTGCAGCGTTCTCGGCGCCCGGCACCACCACCACCACCACCCTCGCCGCGCCCCCGCCAGGTGAAGGGCCCAGCAGCCGTCCCGCCTGGCTCGGGGCCGTCGACCGTGTCGGCGATTTCTGGATAGTCGGCGTCCTGGTGCTCATGGTGGTGATCTTCGGCGTGCTCAACCAGCGGCTGTTCACCAAGGGAGCCTGGCTCAGCATCTCCAACTTCTCGGTCGAGTACCTGCTCCTCGCCGTGGGGCAGTTGTTCGTGATCCTGACCGGCGGCATCGACCTATCCGACGGCGCCATCCTCGGCTTCAGTGGCATGGTGGCGGGCGCGGTCATGCAGTCCATGCTCAGCTCCCACGTGGGCAACCTGCTCACCACGGTGGTGGGTTTCGTGGTGGCGCTGGCCTTGGGGGCGCTGGTGGGGTTCGTCAACGGTTTAATCATCACCCGCCTCAAGCTGCCACCGTTCATCGTCACGCTCGGCAGCCTCACCGCCGTCGGCGCCGCCCCCTCCCTGATAAACGGGGGCACCGAGGTGTCCAACCTGCCTCCCCAGATCGGCAACATCGGCACCGGGGCCATCGGTGGCTGGATATACACCACTTTCTTGGTAGCCATCGTGGCGGCGGTCGTGTTCGGGCTGTTCCTGCACCGCACCCGCTTCGGGCTACGCACCTACGCCATCGGGAGCAACGGCCTCAGCGCCCGCCGGGCAGGGATCCACGTCGACCGGCACCTGGTGTGGATCTACACCATCTCTGGGCTCCTGGCCGGCTTGGCGGGGATGATGGTGATGGCGAACTTCAACGTCGCCAACCCCTTGTCCGGTGAGAACGACGAGCTCGACGCCATCGCCGCGGTGGTGATCGGAGGCGCCAGCCTCTTCGGAGGGCGGGGCCACATGCTGGGCACCGTGGTGGGGACGATGATCATCTCGCTTCTCGTGACCGGGCTCGTCCTGGTCAACGTGAACGGGTCCTGGACCGAGGTCGCCACCGGGATCATCATCGTCGCTGCCGTCGCCTTGGACCAGGTGAGGTTGCGCCTCGCCGAGCGATAAAGGTCCACAGATGGGCTGGCGGGGAACCGCCAGCCGTTACAAAAAAAAGAGGAGGAAACAATACAAATGAACAAGCCGAACCTATTGAAGCACCGGGCAGGGCGCTTGCGCGTGGCCACCGCGGGGGCGGCCGCCGGCCTGGTCGCCGCCACGCTGGTGAGCGGGGCCGCCGGGGCCGGGACGGTAGCGGCCAGCGCCGCCAGCAAGTACAACATCGTCCTCATCCCCGGCCTTACGACCGACCCGTTCTACATCACCATGGGCGCAGGCGCCAAGGCCGAGGCGGCCAAGCTCGGGGTCCACCTGACCTGGAAAGGCGCTACGACGTGGAGCACCACGCTCCAGACCCCGATCGTCAACTCGACTCTGGCGACCCGACCGAGCGCCCTGCTCATCGCCCCGACCGACGACGTGGCCCTGTTTAAGCCGATGGACGCCTACGTGAAGGCGGGGATACCCGTCGTCTCGGTCGACACCACCCTCGAGGACAAGTCGATACTGACTGCCGCCATCAGCTCGGACAACTACCAGGGCGGCCAAGCGGCGGCCAAGGCCGTCGCCGCGGCCGCCCACTACAAGGGCAACGTGGCGGTCATCAACGTCGAAAAGGGCGTCTCCACCACGGACCTGCGCCAGGCCGGCTTCCTGGCCCAGATGAAGAAGTACAAGAACATGAAGGTGGTGGCCACCGAGTACGACCAGGACAGCCCCACGACCGCCGAATCGGACACGCGGGCGCTCATCCTGGCCCACAGCAACATGGTCGGGATCTTCGGGACCAACCTCTATTCGGCTGAAGGCGTGGCCAAGGGCGTCGACGCCGCCGGCATGAAGGGCAAGATCTACGTGGCCGGCTATGACGCCGAACCCGCCGAGGTGAAGGACCTAGAGCAGGGGATCATCAACATCCTGGTCATCCAGAACCCGGCCCAAGAAGGCAAGCTGGGCGTCCAGGACGCCTACTGGGCCCTCACCGGGCACAAGGCCAAGATCAAAAAGAGCATCCTCCTGCCGAACGTCATCGCCACCACCAAGACGGCCCACAACCCCAAGGT
>JBOGGK010000559.1:0-17566 GCA_050744045.1 Acidimicrobiales bacterium
TGGTAGGGGTGAACGTGCCCATCCCGGTCCCGATGGCCTATTACTCGTTCGGGGGCTGGAAGGACTCGCTGTTCGGGGAGCGGCGCATCCACGGTCCCGAGGGCGTCGGCTTCTATACCCGCTCCAAGGTCGTGACCTCCCGCTGGCCGGCGCCCAAGGGGGCAGCCGGCGCCTCGTACTACTTCCCGACCGCTCACTGAGCCCCGGCGGGCGGGGCTGGCCGCGGGTCGCCCTGGCCGACGAGACCGCACCTGCGGCTGGAGCGCACCCGCCGCCGCTGTCCCCAGGCCGCTCAACGGGTGGCCTAGAGCTGGGCGATGTGGGAGTGTAAGGCATGCGGTTTGTCGTGTTCGGGGCCGGGGCGGTGGGCGGGGTGGTGGGTGGCCGGCTGTTCCAGCACGGCCACGACGTCCTGCTCTTGGCGCGCGACGACCATGCCCGTAGGATCGCCGCCGCCGGGCTCACGTTGGCATCCGCCTCCGGGGTGGTGGTCCTGCCCGTACCGGTGGCCGACAACCCGCGAGAGGTCGACTGGCGCCCTGGCGACGTGGTGCTGATGTCGGTGAAGAGCCAGGACACCGAGACCGCCCTCCAGCAGTTGAGCGCGGCCGCCCCCGCGACGGTCCCGGTCGTGTGCCTGCAAAACGGTGTCGCCAACGAGCCGGCGGCCCTGCGCCGCTTCGCCGACGTCTACGGGGCCTGCGTCATGTGCCCGGCGAGCCACCTGGAACCCGGCGTCGTCGTTGCCAGCTCCTCGCCGATTACTGCGATCCTCGACATCGGCCGCTACCCGGCCGGGGCCGGCGCCGTCGCCGAGATGGTGGCCACCGCGTTGACCAAGAGCACCATGGAGTCGGTGGCGCGCCCGGACATCATGCGCTGGAAGTACGCCAAGCTCCTGCGCAACCTGGGCAATGCCGTGGACGCCATCTGTGGGCCGGGCCAGCACGAGAGCCGCTTGGCCCACCTCGTGCACGAGGAGGGCGAAGCCTGCTTCGTGGCGGCGGGCATCGATTTCGTGCCCACCGATGAGGACCGCGCCCGCCGGGGCGACCTGCTCCACCCCGGGGACGACGTGAGCGGCTTCCCCCGGGGGGCGGGCTCGTCCTGGCAGAGCCTCGCCATGTCCCGGGGGACGATCGAGACCGACTACCTGAACGGCGAGATAGTCTTGCTCGGCCGCCTCCACGGCGTCGCCACCCCGGTCAACGAGGTGGTGCGTAGAGTCGCCAACCAGATGGCACGCGACTACGTGCCGCCCGGGACCATGACCCCCGAAGACGTGCTCGCCCTCGTCCGCTGAGGCTGGGCGACGCGAGCTGGCCAGCAGCTGGCTAGCCCGAGCGGGCGTGCCCGCCGGCCCGGTCGGTAGCGGGGGGCGTGAGCCCCTCGCCTCTTTTCACGAGGGCGTCGAACGCCACGTCCACCGCCTCGCCGAGGCGCAGGCCTACCACGTCGAGGCGCCGGAGCAGCTCTCGGTGCTTCAGCACCTCAGGGGTCACCGCGCCGGCGAACAGCTCGGCCACCTCCTCTTCGAAGCGGCCACGCACGTGGTTGGTCGCTCTCTTGGCCTCCAGTAGGTAGCCGGTGGCCTGCCCTGGTCCCTCGCCGAGGGTCAGCACCGCTGAGCGCAGCGAGCCGAGCCCGGCCCCCACGATCTCCAGCAACGAGACCAGCTCGCGCTCGCTCTCGGGCCGGTACAAAGACCACTCGCGGGAAAAGTCGCGGACATTGTCGACCACGTCGTCGACCGAACGCGACAAGCGGAACAGGTCCTCCCGGTCGAGGGGGGTCACCAGAGTCTGGGCGAGCCCGGCGACGAGCCGCCGGCGGAGGCCGTCTCCCCGGTGCTCGACGTCGCGCATGGTGTCGTCGACGTCGGTGATCGCCTGGGCGTCCCCGATGGTCTTCTCGGCCAGTTGTACGGCTTCGAGCCCCACGGATATGTGCTCGGCCAGGATCGCGGTCAGCTCGTGGGCCGACTCGCCGGTCACGTCGCGGAAGAAGGCCGCCAGCCGCGCCAACGGCTTGGCGCGCCGCCGCCTCACCTGAGCCATCCTGCCAGGAGGCCGAGCATGGCACCCAAGGCCGCCGCGCTCGGCAGGGTGGCGCCCCAGGCGACCCCGAGCGCGAACACCTGGTGCACCCGCACCCGCTGGGGGGCCACCCGCCCGGTGCTGCCCAGCAGCCCGGCGGTACTGGCCTGTGTCGACGAGAGCGGGATGCCGACAGCCGAACTGGCGAGCACGACCGCAGACGAAGCGAGGAGCGCCGATAGGGAGCTCTGGGGCCGTACCCGGACCAGTTGCTCGGTGACCCGGCTGGAGAGCCGCCTGACCGCGAAGAGGGCACCGGCAGCGAAGCAGATGGCCACCGCCAGCTGGCTGAACGCGTTGAGGCGGACCGGGTCGAGGCTGGCTCCGGCGGCCACCGCGGCGAACGCGACCATCTTTTGGGCGCCGTTGGCCCCGTAGGCGAACGACTGGACGAGGAAGCCCGCCCGCTGCAGGCGCCGGGCGCGGGTTTCGCGCGGGGCGCGCCTGCCGACCAGCCGGCGCACGAGAGGGGTGACGGCGAAGCCGGCGGCGGCGGCAACGAGCGGGCCTAGCAGGCCTGCGGCCAGCACGTAGCCGATCGTGACCCAGCTCAGAGCCAGCCCGGCACCGACTCCGGCGCCGATGATGGAGCCGTTCAGGGCCAGGGTGACGCTCGTGGGCAGCCCCCGCCTGGAGAGGAGGAGGACCACCAGGAGGGCCCCCACGGCGGCAGCCAGGAACGCCGGGCGGCCGCCGCTCTGCTCGAAATGGACGAGCCCGTGAGCGAGGGTCGCCGCCACGCCCCTACCGGCCACGGCCGGGACGGTGCCGACGGCCAGGGCCAGGACCAGCACCCCGGCCAGGACCGAGAGCGCGCCAGTGCGCGTCCCCATGGCGGCCAGGGTGGCGCCGTCGTTTGCCCCGCTCACGAACGCCAGCGCGAGTGCAGCGCCGAGCAGAGCTACTTCCACCTGGCGCAAACCTCCTCGTAGGTTGAGACGACGGCCGGCTCGGGCAGCCTGAGCTCGGGCCTGATGGTCAGGTTAACCTATGGTTGCCCTAAGGTGAACTTTTGGTGAATGCGAGGTTACGTTTCACAAGCGCGGCGTCGTCATGGCTGGCGAGTGCCCCTGGTACCGCGCTGACGGGCTGACGGGTCACCCGCCGCCGCTGACGGGTCACCCGCCCGCCCGGGCCGCGGCCGGCGGACGACGCCAGGGCTGGGGTCGTCGAGAAAGACCCCGGACACGGGCCAGGAGAGCACTTCGCCTAAGTCGTCGACAAGCTCGGCGCCGCCGACGAAGAGCCGAAGACCGTCCTCTCGCCACCGGATGGCATCGTCGCGGGTGAGAAAAGGCCGGTCGATGCATGTGATCTTGGTTGGGATGGTGGCCAGCGCGCCGACGAGGTCGACCGGCCTGGCATGGAGGATCGCCAGTAGGGGGAGCTCAGGCTGCAATCTGGCCACCTCCCGGAGGACGACGTGGTCAAAAGACGAGACCAAGACGCGTGCGGGGCGGCGCCGCAGGCAGGCCAGCACCACCTCGACCAACCGTGGGTCGTATTGCGCGGCGGCCTTCAGCTCGATGTCGAGCCAGAGCCACTCCGGGACAGCTTCGAGCACTTCCTCGAGGCGTGGGATGGGCTCCACACTCCCGTCGCCGTGCCTGACCGGCACCCCATGGAGCTCCACCCAATCTGTCCCGGCTACCCACAACCTCCGGCTCCCGGACTCGCCGGGCGCTTGCTGCCGCAGTGCAAGGACGTCTCCGACAGACCAGACGAAGGGGTCGTGGAGGATGAGCGGGACACCGTCGGCGCTCAGTTGGACGTCGAGCTCGATCCCGTTCGCCCCCAGTTCGGCCGCCAGCAGGAACGCCTTGATCGTGTTCTCAGGAGCGAGTGCCGACGCCCCGCGGTGTGCCCAGATGAAGGGGGGACCGTCGCCCTCACCCGAAAGCGGCGAGGCGTAAGGACGAAGCGGCACGTTGCGGGGGCTCAGAAGAATGCTCCTGGGGAGGAGGTGAGGGAAGAAAGGTCACATTGAGCCAGCGCTTCCTGCAGCACTTGGCAGCTTTCCGCGTTCCCGGCCACCAATGGGCCGGGTGCCCCCCGGTCGTAAGGTCCTGTGCCCCCGAGGACGACCCCGCCGGCGTGCCGCACCAGCGCGACACCGGCGGCCACGTCCCAGATGCAGGGTCCGGCGTGGACGACGGCCTGGGCCCGGCCAGCGGCGACGAGAGCCAGGGCGAGCGCCCCGGACCCCATCATCCGAGACGAGCCGCCATGGCCCAGCACGGACCGTGCCACCGGGTCGAGCACTCGCGGCTCGCAGCCCGAAGGGACCTCGAGCAGGACAACCTTGCCCGCCAGGTCGCCCGCCGTGGCGACCTTCATCGGTTCCCCGTTGAGCTCGCTGCCTCCATCTGGCGACGAAGTCAAGTAGACCTCTTCCCGGAAGGGATCTATCACTGCGCCCGCGCGCGCGTCGTCGGCACCCAGCGCTGCGATCGCGCAACATGCCCATGGGAGCCCGTTCACGAAGTTCACGGTGCCGTCGATCGGGTCGACCACCCAGTCGCGGCGACGTGTCGGGCCCTGCCGCCACCCTTGCTCTTCGCCGAGGAACCCATCTTCAGGGAAGGCGAGGTGCGTCTCCTCCCAGAGCGATGCCTCGATGGAGCGATCGGCGTCACTCACAAGGTCATAGGCAGCGGACTTCGAGGAGACGATTAGCCGCTCGCGATGGGCGGCGATCTCGCGCAGGCGCGGCAAGACGAGACCCGCCAACCTGCGAAGGTGGGCGTCGACGCGCCAGGCATCGGTGATCGTGCCGCTCGCTCCGCCCGCGGCCTCCGTGCTCACCCGTGGCCCTGCCTGCCCGGCCCCTTGGCTGCACCGAGAGCGAGCCTGGGGTCGTCCAAGAAGATCGCTGCCGCCGACCAGGAGAGCACGCTCGGCAGGTCTAGCAGGATCTCGTGGCCGTACACGCTCACTTCGTAGCCGTCTGCCCGGAACCGTTCGACGTCAGAAGCGTTTATGAAGGCCCGACGGACGCAGATCATGGAGGCGGGGATGGGTGACAGCATGGGGCGAGGATCGGCCAGCCGGGCGTCGCACAAGGCGCTGAGCGGCAACGCGGGCTCTGAGGCCGCCACCTCTGCGAGGACGACGTGGTCGAAGGACGAAACGAGCACACGCTCGGGGCGGCGACGTAGGCAGCCCAGGACGACGTCCACAAGGCGCTCATCGTAGATCGACCCAGCCTTCAGCTCGACATCGACCCAGAGCCCCTCCGGGACCGCTTCCAGCACTTGCTCGAGGCGAGCGAGCTGCGCGATGGTGCCGTCGGGAAAGGTCACCGGAGCCGCCGCGACATCTGCCCATTTGGTGCCCGCGATGGGCAGCCTTCGCGCTCGGGGCGCGTCCGCGCCTGCGGGTCGGCGGAGGTACATCGTGCTCCCTTCGGCCCACAGCGCCGCGTCGTGCAGCACCACCGGGACACCGTCAGCGCTCAAGTGCACGTCGAGCTCGATGCCTCGCGCCCCGAGCCGGGCGGCAAGCAGGAAGGCTTCTACCGTGTTCTCTGGGGCGAGCGCGGAGGCTCCCCGGTGTGCCCAGACGAACGGCACCCTCCCTGGGAAACCGCACAAGGGGGAACCGGCACTCCCAGCGAGCAGGTCCTCCGTCAAATCTGGGCCCCGGGCGACGACGGGGTCTGTGCAGCATCACCGGGCCAGCGGTCCGCGGCCCTGTCGAGATCCGACGCGGCTGCGTCTCCTTCGCCGGCCGGGCCCAGCGGGAACAGGTGCAGCCTTCGGAAGCGGACGGTGACGCGATCTCCTGCAACCGCCCGCAGGTCCCTCCCCACATAGGCGCGCAGCGCCTGAGCCCCGCATCGCAGCTTCAGCTCCTTGAAGTGGCCCTTAGGTGTGACCACCTCCACTGCGAACTCGCCACCGCCGGCTTCGACGAGCACGTCCTCAGGGCGGACCCCGAGGTGCACGGGGGCGAAGGGGTGCTCCGGAGGCTGGAGCACTCTTACCGTCACGCCTCCGCCGAGGACGGCGGCGCCATCCCTGAGGCCGCCGGCGAGGAAGTTCATCGACCCGAGGAACTCGGCGACAAACGCGTTGCTGGGCGAGTCATAAATCTCGTTCGGGTCGCCCAGCTGCTCGATGCGACCCTCCCGTAAGACGACGACCCGGTCGGAGAGCTCGAGCGCTTCCTCCTGGTCGTGGGTGACGAGCAGCGTCGTCGTACCGAGCTCACGCTGCAAGTTGCGGACGAAGGTGCGCAACTCTACCCGCAGCTTGGTGTCGAGCGCGCTAAAGGGCTCGTCCAGCAACAGTATGTGCGGCTCGAGAGCGAGAGCTCGAGCGAGGGCGACTCGCTGTTGCTGCCCACCTGAAAGCTGTGCCGGTAGGCGCTGGCCGAAATCCGCCAAACCGACGACCGCCAGCAGCTCCGCGACCCTTTTCGCGATCTCCTGCTTGGGCCGGCGTCGCAGTTCGAGGCCGAAGCTTACATTTCGCGCCACAGTCATGTGCGGCCAGAGCGAGAGCTGTTGGAAGAGCATCGCCGTGGGGCGGCGCTCGACAGGGACGCCCGCTACGTCGGCCCCGTCGATCAGGATCCGCCCTTCGTTGGGGGCGATGAAACCGCCGATCATGCGCAGGAGCGTCGTCTTGCCACTACCCGATGGGCCGAGCAGGGTCACGAACTCGTGGGGCTCTACCCGCAGGTTTACGCCGCTCACCGCCGCGTTCTGCCCGTACGACTTGGTGATGCAGTCGAGGACGAGCTCAGATCCCTGGCGCACCTGTGTGGGGACGAGAGTCGAGATGCTCATCTGCACCGCACTACCGCAATTGGAAGGCTGACCCCGTGCCGGCAAAGAGATGCTTGCGCACGAGCAGGAGCAGCACGACTGACGGGACGGAGAGGACGATGGCGAAGACGGCGGCGAACTGCAGCGGGTAATCGAGGACGAGCGAGTACATCCGCACAGGCATCGTCAAGTAGTTGGGCGCCCCTACGAGGAAGGTGCCCTGTGCCTCGTCGAAGGCAGCGAGGAAGGACAGCACGGCTGCGACGGCGATGCTGGGCCGGGCCAGCGGGAACAGGACCCGGCGGAACACCTGCAGCTTCGAGGCCCCAGCGTCCCGAGCCGCGTCGACCAGCGCATCGGGGATGGCAGCGAAACCCGTGGCCGGGATCCAGGTCATGAACAGGATCGTCCCGATCAGTTGCACGACCACCACACCGACGAAGGTGCCCATGAGGTTGAGCGCGAACATCATCGGGATCATCGCTATGTACAAGCTGATACGGGGGAACGCGTTGATCGAGAAGATGCTGAGCAGCACGACGCGCTTGCCCGGGAAGTCGAAGCGACCGAGCGCGTACGCAGCCGGGAGGCAGATCAGGCACGAGGCGGCCAGCACCACGGGGGTAGTCACCAGCGAGAGGATGACAGAATGAAGGAGCCCAGGCGATGCGAACACGGTATGCCACCACCGGACCGTGAAGGAGACAGGCACGAGCGACGGGAAATTGAACCCTGTGCTGAAGGCGATGACGACGAGCCAGGCAAGAGGCACGAGGATGAAAAAGACGGTCGCCAAAAAAAAGACAACTTGTGCCAGGCGCGACAACACCGCCAGGGGAGCGGTGGCCCGCCGGAGGCGGGTACTGGGAAGCGCGCTAGCGAGCGCTAGCACGACGGCTCCTCGACCCGACAGCGTAGAGGCAACCGATGAGCCCGGCCAGCACGAAGATCGTGAAACCGATCACGGCCGCCTGCTGCGGTTCGTTGTAGGACGCGAAGGTGTCCACGGCGTCGACTCCGAGCAGCAACGGGCTCGATGGGCCGACGATGTAAGGCACCGTAAAGCTGCCGAGCACGCCGACGGCGGTGAAGCAGAACACGATGGTGCATTCGCGACGCAACTGGGGGACCACTATGCGCCGCCCGACTGTGAAGGGGCCGGCACCCGCGTCACGCGCCGCGTCGAGAGAGCTGTCTGCGAGCGTGGCGACCGCAGCACGCATCAACAGGATGGCGAATGGCAGGCTGACCCATATCTCGGCGACCACCACGCCTTGCAGCCGCCCGCTGAGGACCAAGGCGTTCGAGATCCCGACCAGCTGGGCGAGGCTGTTGGCGAACCCCCGGGACCCCCAGAAGGTCCACAGGGAGAAGCTGGCGATCACGACCGGGATGAAGAGCGGTACGACGGCAAGGAACTGCAGTACCGCCAACGGACGGCTGGGACGCATCCGGTACCAGACGGTGATGACCACCGCGGCCGCGAGGACGACCGCCGAAGTGACTAGGAACACCACGACGGTCGCAATGATGTCTTTGACGTAGGCATGGTTCTCGAACAGTTGGGTGACGGCCCCAAGGGTCCCGAAGCCGTGCCCGACTATCTCGCCTTGACCGAGGCCGGAGACAGCTGAATTGGGACCGCCCAAGTGACCTAGCAGGAGCAGCAGGCTGAGGACGATCGGGATGCCGCCGAAGACAATGAGGAAGCCGATCGGTAAGAACGCGAGGAGGCAGGCAGCGCCTCCGCGTGCTCCGCGCTCACGCCGATGCTTCGCGCGGTTGCCCGATAGCACGGCAGGACCATCCGGCGAGGTTGCCGCGACCGGGGCCGCGGCAACCTCGGGACCAAGTTGGCCGGTGGCCATACCCGAAGTGCCCGTGCGCTCTCGGCTACGGGACGTCCTGCTGCCAGATCCGGTTCAGGTCGTCAGAGATCGTGGCCGCGTAGGGGAGCTGCTCGCTCTCGCCTAGTGAGGCGAACTCGCTCTTGACCCCTTTGGTCATCACGCTGAGGTTGATCCCGGGGAACCCCGCCACCGCCTTCACGATCCTGGCCTGCACGTTCACCGACAGCACGAAGTTGAGGAACGCCTCGGCCAGGACGACCTGGCTCTTCCGCGTGTACCTGGGGATCCCGAGGTACACCGGGCTACCGGCGAAGGGCGGGGTAAGGTCGGTGAGCTTGACCGACGGCCCGAGCTGGCCGTCCAGTTTGGCCTGGGTACCCTGGTCGGACCAGACAGTGGCCATCTCGATCGCTCCCGATTCGAGCAGCGAGAGGACCTGGGTGTTGCCCGTCGGGTAAGTCCCGGCGCCGTAGACATCGGTGTTGAGCTTGTGCAGCTCGGCCAGCCCCGGTTTCCAGAGGGACTCGAGCGCCGTGTCGTCGTTGAAGGCGAGCTTGGTGATGTCGGCTTGGGGCATATACGAGTCGAGGACGCTCTGGACGAAGTACGAGCCCGAGCCGCCGCCCGCAGGGCTGCAGTAGGCGAACTTGCCGGGGTTCGCCTGGATCCAGCTGAGCAGCTGCGCCAGCGTCGTCGGCGGGTTCGTGACCTTGCTGCTGTCGTAGGCCAGCACGACCTTCGAGCCTCGATAGGGGACGGCGTCATGGTGGACTACCGAGAGGTACGAGGCGGGGACGTTCGCCGAGTTCGGGATCTTCTTCGAGTTGATAGGGATGAAGAGGTTCTGGCGGGCACCGAGCTCGACGGCGTTGGTCGCCGACTCGAGGAGCGCGTAGCCGCTCGGCTTGTGGTCCTTCACGGCGACAGCGACGCGGTCGAGGGTGGTGACGTCGTCTGTGCCGTGCTCGTCGAACACATAATTGACCTTTATGTGCGGGTAGGCGCGGCTGAAGCGCGGGATGAGAACGTTTTGCCAGAGTTGCTGGATGTTAGTGTCTCCGCCAGAATAGAAGGCAAAGCTGCCGCTCAGGGACTTTGGGAAAGGGTTTTTCGGCGTCGCACCAGCGGAGGCGCCAATGCCCACGACGGCCGACAGCGCCACGGAGGTCGCTGCCGCACAAGCCAGCCATGACCTCCGGCCCGGCGCTCGCCCAGGTTCCTTGAATTTCATTTCCTGCCCTCCTCCATCTGCGCTCTCCTGTGTCATCTGGTCCCCTTTCTTGACTTGGTCGCTACTAGCCGAGTAGGCAGGCTGCTTGCTCCGTCCGCCTCACCGCGGCGCACCGGCTGAACGCTAACATGTCGGGACGCACCCCGGCCCGCGCTCTCCATGAGGAGCAGAGCCTCATCCTTTGAAGCGGGTACGCGTCCCGCCAATGGGTGGCACCCGCCAGATCGTGGCCGAGCCATTGCATTCATCTTCTGTTAGTCTACTGTTCACTCGCCGTTAATCAAGCCCTCATGTGCTGCGCTCCCACTGCGCCTTGGCGGCGTCACTGAGTTGCCGCCCCACATGTCCGCCTGACCACGACCCGGTGGGGCAGGATCACCTTTTGGGCGAGCCCGTCCATGTTGTTGATCCGGTGCAGCAGGGCCCGGACGGCTTGGCGGCCGATCTCGTCCCTTGGGACGTTCACCGAGGTCAGCCCGACCAGCTCGGAGCCGGCGAAGGACATGTCGTCGTAGCCGACGACCGCCATGTCGTCGGGGATCGTGAAGCCTTTGGCCAGTAGAGCGTCGAGGGCCCCGAGCGCGATCATGTCGTTGCCGCATATCAGGGCATCCGGCCGAGGCCCGTCGGTGCGGGCGAGGAGCTCCTCGGTGCGAGAGTACCCGCTCTCGTGAGTGAGCTCGCCCTCCGCCAGGTCACGGTGGCGGACCTGGACGCGGTGCTCTGCGCACGCGTCCAGGTAGCCGAGGAGGCGGGCACGGCTCGCCGATGAAGCCTGGGGACCGCCCAATATCGCGGGGTGACGCCGCCCGCCGGCGAACAGGTGGCGCGCTATGTCGCGCCCGGCGGCCCGGTCATCTATACCGACGAAGTCGGCTGCCAGGCCGTCGACCTGGCGGACCACCTGCACGAACGGGACCCTGTCGTCGACCAGTCCCGACAGCAGGCCGGCGTCGTCCTGGACCACCGAGGTAAAGAGCAGGCCGTCGCATTGGCGGTCCAGGAGCGCTCTTATGGCGCTTTGCTTCAGTTCGTCGTGCAGCCCGGTGTGGCTCAAGAACACCTCGTAACCATGGGCGGCCGCCTCTGTGACCACCGCCGACGCCAGTTCGGGGTAGAACGGGTTGGCGATATCGACAAGCAACAGGCCGAGCATCTTCGTCTCCCCGCGGCGCAAGGCGCTGGCGAGCCGGTTGGGCCTGAAGCCGAGCTTGCGGGCCACGGCCAATATGTGCCGGCGCTTGCGCTCGCTCACGCCGGGCAGGCCGTTCAGCGCATAAGAGACGCTCGACGCCGAGACACCGGCGACCTTTGCGACGTCGGCCAGGGTCGGCCTCCTCCCACCTGGTTGCCCTCGGGCCTGCCCTCCCGAGCCGTCTGCCCCGACCTGTTTGCTGCCCACCCTTTTGGCCTACCGCGCCTTATTGGCCGCCTATCGGCCTGCCGCCGCCCGTGCTCTTCTCACCGGACCGTCAGGCGACAGCCTGGAAGACGGCGGCGACCGCCTGGCCTCCCCCGATGCACATGGTGACCAGCCCCCATTCCACCTGGCGCCGCAGCATCTCGTAGACGGCCTTGAGCACCAGGATCGTGCCAGTGGCCCCAATCGGGTGCCCGAGCGCAATGGCGCCGCCGTTGGGGTTGACCCTCTCCAAGTCCATCTTGGTGTCCCGGATGACGGCTACGGCTTGGGCGGCAAAGGCCTCGTTCAGCTCGATCACGCCGATGTCGCTCAAGGCCACATCGGCGGCGGCGAGGGCACGTTCGACCGCGTGCACCGGGGCGTACCCCATTATCTCCGGCTCCAGGGCAGCTTTGGAAAAGGCGGCCAAACGGGCTTTTGGTTTCAAGCCGTGAGCTCTTGCGGCGGCCTCGGACACCAGCACGACGGCTGCCCCCGCGTCGTTGATCCCCGACGAGTTCCCTGCCGTCACGGTCCCGTTCTCCGCGAAGACGGGCCGCAGCGCGGCCAACTGCTCGAGCGTCGTGCCGGGGCGAGGGTGCTCGTCCACCTCGAACGTGCGCTCGCGCTTGCCGTCACGGACGCTCACCGGGACAACCTGGGATCTGAACAGCCCGTCATCGAGCGCCCGCTCGGCACGTTGCTGGCTGAGGAGCGCGAGCTCGTCCTGCTCGTGCCTGCTGACCTTGAACCGCTCGGCCACCGCCTCCGCAGTTGCCCCCATCGGGTAGTCCCCCCAAGGGTCGGTCACGAGCGAGAGCGTGCCATCAACCAGCCGGTGGTCCCCCAAGCGGTACCCACGCCGGGCCCCGTAGTCGAGGAAAGGCTGCATGCTCATGTTCTCATTACCACCCGCCACGACAACCGCGGCCCCGCCGGCGCGTATCTCGCATGCCGCGTTCCAGAGGGCCTGCAACCCGCTCCCGCAAAGCCTGTTGACGTTGTAGGCAGGGGTCCCCACCGGGAGGCCGGCAGCCAAGGCGGCCCGGCGAGCATTGAACGCTTCCGGGCCAACTTGGCCGACACAGCCGACGACCACCTCGTCCACTTCCTCACCGGGCACCCCGGAGCGTCGCAACGCTTCCCGGATGGCGGCGGCACCGAGCATGTAGGCCGGGGTGTCCCGGAGCGAGCCTCCGAAAGTCCCGATTGCGGTGCGCGCCCCGTCGAGCACGACGATGGCCTTGTCGTGGTCGGTGCTCATGTAACCACCCTTTCATTGTGTTGCTGGCTTCCGAGCGGCGCCAGGTAAGCCTCGGCCTCGCGGAGCGGCCCGGTCTCGACCGGGAACGGGAGCAGGTCGACGACGTCGCGGGCGGGGTCGAGGCCCGGGGAGACCTCGACGAGGCCGAGGCCCGCGGGCCGGAGCTGGAAGACGGCTCGCTCCGTTATGTAGTAGACCTCCTGGCCCCGGGTGCGGGCCTGGTCGGCACTGAACGTGAGGTGGTCGACCGACCTCACGAACTTGGCGTGGGGGCTGTCGAAGGCGAAGCAGAAGTAGACCCGTTTTGCACTTTGAGTGATGTCGATGAAGCCCCCGCACCCGATGAGCTTGCGGCCGAGGCGGCTCACGTTGACGTTCCCTTTGGCGTCTACCTGGCCGACCCCCATGAACGTAGCGTCCAGCCCACCGCCGTCGTAGAAGTCGAACTGGGCCGCGTGGGGGATGATCGCCGACGGCCCGGCGGCGACCCCGAAATCCGTGCCTCCAGCCGGGATGCCGTCGTAGGTGCCCGACTCCACGGTCAGCGTGACTCCGCCCAGCATCCCGGCCTCGGCCAGGGCCGGCCCGACAGCGTCGCCCGGGATGCCGGTGCCGATGTTGACGATGTCGCCCTGGCGGAGGAACCTTACCGCTCGCCGGCCAATTGCCATCCGGGTCGTGTCCTCCGGGCCGTGAGCGGTGCGGGCGACGGCCCCGTTACCGCTGCTCAAATAAACAGGGTCGAACACGGTGCTGTCGGTCTGGCGGTGGTCGCGCCCGGGCTCGGAGGCGATGACGACGAAGTCGACGAGGCAGCCGGGTACGCAAACCTGTTTGGGTGCGAGCGTGCCTGATGGCGCCAGGCGCTTCGCCTGGCAGATGACGATCCCCCCGGAGTTGTGCGCCGCCTGGGCGATGGCCAAGGCGTCCAAGTTGACCGCCTCCTCTTCTTGGCTGCAGTTCCCGAGCTCATCGACGCTCGTTGCCCTGATTATGCCGACGTCGATAGGGAACGCCCTGTAGAACAGCAGGTCCTCGCCGTCCAAGGCGAGCCGCTCCACATAATCGGGAGCGCGGCGCTTGGCCGGGTCGTTGAGCTTGCCCCCGTCGTGGAGAGGGTCGACGAAGGTCCCCAGGCCGATCTTCGACACGATGCCGGGACGTCCGGCGGCTATGGCGCGGTAAAGCGCGCTCATCTGGCCCTGGGGCAGGCAGACCGCTTCTGCCGAGCCCTCGCCGAGGAAAGCGCACATCTTCGGCATCAGCCCCCAGTGCGAACCCACCACGCGGCGGGCCAGCCCCTCCACGGCGAAGTGCTCGAAGCCGACCGAGCGGTTGGACTGGCCCGAAGCATGCACCAGGGTCAGGTCGCAGGGATGGCCTCTTTCCCGGTACGAGGCT
Organism: Acidimicrobiales bacterium; assembly: GCA_050744045.1. GTDB lineage: Bacteria > Actinomycetota > Acidimicrobiia > Acidimicrobiales > Palsa-688 > JBOGGK01. Next base: position 14,016 of record JBOGGK010000559.1, read on the forward strand.
TCGATACCGGCGAAGACCGCCTCCGCGACTCCCATCAAGGTGAAGCCGTCGGTGGCCACGGTTGCCGCGTCCGGGATCGCGGCTACGGCTTCGGTGAGGCTGACGAAGCGAGCGGGCACCGGAGCTACTCGCGGGTCGCCGGGCCGCCGACGAGGCGGGAGCTGCCCGGTCCTGGCCTACTTAATCGAATCGAGGAAGCCGGCACTGCGCCTTGACACCCCATAAAGCGATGACTATACTAGGAACGAGAAGTTTTGTCAACTTTAGGCCCTTAATCGATTCATACGACGATGGCCTGACAAGGGAGGGCGCGGCTCGTGACCGGCAAGACAGGATCTGGTTCAAGGCCGAGCCGCTCTGGGCCCAATGGGCCCGTTCAGGGCCACGAGGCGCGGTGCCCGAGCCCGGACGCCCTTCTGCTACGGTACGCGCAGCCGCGCGCGTTCAGGCATCGCCGTTGAGGGGAGTTGGAGGCGTCAGGTGACAGGGCGTGTCTACAACAAGATCTACGTGGCAGGGCGCTGGCGCGAGCCCCGCCGCCAAGAACTGATCGAGGTGGTCGACCCCACCTCGGAGCGGGTGGTCGCCTCGGTGCCCGAAGTGTCGCACGAAGACGTGGACGAGGCGGTGCGTGCCGCCAGGGACGCCTGGCAGGGCTGGGCGGTACGGTCGCCTTCGGAACGGGCGGGCGCCGCAGCTGCTGTCGCCCGCGGCTTACGGGGACGGCGTGACGAGTTGGTCCAGCTGATAATCGAGGAGGTCGGCTCGCCGCGGTCGCTCACCGAGTTCGTGCAGGTCGATTGCGCGATCGATGTTTTTGCCACCATGCCGGACCTGGTGGGCGAAGTTCCCTTCGAACAGCGGGTGGGCGGCTCTATCGTGCTGCGCGAGCCGGTGGGCGTGGTGGGTGCGATCACACCTTGGAACTACCCCCTGCTCCAGATCGCGTACAAGGTGGCCCCCGCTATCACGGCCGGTTGCACCGTGGTGCTGAAGCCGAGCGAGGTCGCACCGTCCAACGCGTTCGTCCTCGCCGAAGTTGCCCACGAGTGCGGCTTGCCCGTCGGCGTGTTCAACCTCGTCTCGGGTTACGGCCCCACCGTGGGCGAAGCGTTGGCCTCTCACCCGCTGCTCGACATGGTGTCCTTCACGGGCTCGACCCGCGCCGGCCGGCGCGTCGGCGAGCTGGCCGCCGCCAGCGCGACCAAGGCCACCCTCGAGCTCGGGGGCAAGTCTCCCACCGTGCTGTTGGGCGACCTCGAAGGACCAGCGCTGAGGAGCGCCGTGGAGGGCGCCGTGAGGGGTGCTTTCCCGAACTCCGGCCAGAACTGCGGGGCTCTCTCCCGGCTCTTGGTGCCCAGGGACCGGCTGGCCGAAGTCGAACAGCTCGCGGTGGCGGTGGCAGAGGCGATGCGGGTCGGGGACCCTTCGGACCCGGGCACCGAAATGGGGCCCCTCGTCTCGGGGGCCCAGCGCGAGCGGGTCCTTTCCTACATTCGTAGCGGCATGGAAGAGGGTGCCCGGTTGCTGACCGGGGGGCCTGGGCCCTTGCCCGCCTTGCCTCGCGGCTATTTCGTGGCGCCCACGATTTTTACCGACGTCAAGCCCACCATGCGTATTGCCCGGGAGGAGATCTTCGGCCCGGTACTGGCGGTCCTTCCTTATGAGGACGAGGACGACGCCGTGCGGCTGGCCAACGACACCGAGTACGGCCTCTCCGCCGCCGTGCGAGGCGCTGACGGCGAGCGGGCCCAGCGGGTGGCCCGCCGGATCCGGGCGGGGCAGGTGCTGGTTAACGAGGGCCACCGTACTGGCCAGACTCCTTTCGGCGGCTTCAAGCTGTCCGGTTACGGGCGTGAAGGCGGCCGTTACGGACTTGAAGAGTTCACCGCCACCAAGGCTCTCCACCTGCCATGAGACAGGGCGCCCTCAGGTACTGAAATGGGAGCCGCGGGTTGGGGGGCAAGCGCTAGTGCGAAGACGAGCCGTACGGGCCGATGAGCGCCGCGGTCCAGGCGCCCCCGGTCGCCACCGGCCGTGCCCTGTCTGGCCGCCTGCGCCCGGCGCGTCCGAGGGCGCGCCCGCCGAGCCGCATCCGCAGCGGGCGTTACGCGCCCTTGTACCTGGCACCGGCGCTGCTGATCTTTTTGGTGTTCATAATCGGCCCGGCGATATTTGTCCTGTTCATCAGCTTTTTCAACTGGGACCTGCTCAACGCTTCCATGTCGCGCTTCGTAGGAGGCGCCAACTACGCCGCCCTGGTAGCCTCGGCGCAGTTCTGGCAAGCCGTCTTGGTCTCGGTCTACTTCGTCGGCGTCGCGGTCACCGCCAGTGTGGCCTTTGGCCTCGGCATCGCGTTGTTGCTCTCGGGGGCAGGTTGGCTGCGCCGCGTGGTGCGCTTGGCGGTCCTCACCCCGTACTTCACCCCCGTGGTGGCGACCTCGATCGTTTGGATCTGGATCTTCAACCCCCAGTTCGGCCTGCTCGACAGTGTCCTGCACATAGGCCACCTGCCCACCGAGAACTGGTTGGAGTCCGTCAGTTGGGCGTTGCCGGCCGTGATCGTGTACACGCTCTGGCACAACCTCGGCTTCACGGTCGTGATCTTCCTGGCGGGGCTGGCGACGGTCTCCCGGGAACTGCGCGAGGCAGCCCGGGTCGACGGCGCCAGCGGGCTGAGAGAGATCTGGCACGTGGTGCTGCCGCAACTGTCCCAGGTCACCCTGTTTGTCGTGGTGATCACGACGATCGACTCGCTGCAGGCGTTCACGCAATTTTACACCATGACCCAGGGCGGCCCGCTCGGGTCGACCACGACGATCGGGTACCTGCTTTACCAGGACAATTTCGTCTTCTACCACACGGGCACCGCAGCAGCGATCGCAGTCGTGCTTTTCGCCGCCATTGTGGCGTTCACGCTCGTCCAGTTGCGGCTGGCCCGGAGGAACAACGCATGACTTGCCTGACCAACGAACCGACCAACGAGAGAGACGCCCAAAAGTTGCACCGGATACAGGAAAGGAGCAGTAGAAAATGAGACATATAAGGGGCCAAGGTACGAGAGGCCAACGTAGAAGAGGCCAACGCGTCGCGTTCGCCGCAGTACCGGCTGCCTTGGCGATGGTGGCGGCGACGGCAGCCGCAACGGTCACCCCGGCGGCCGCGGCGCCCAAAGTCACGATCTCGTTCATGGAGGCGATGTCCTCTGGCACCCAGAAGACCACCCTGGCCGCTCTCACGAGCGAGTTCGAAAAGGGTCACCGGGGGATAACGGTCCAACTGGTCGCCGAGCCTAACTACGGGACGCTCCTGCAGAAGGAGGAGGCCGCCGTCGCGGCAGGCAGCCCCCCGACCATGGGCCAGGCCTACGAAAACTGGGCCGCTACTTTTGCCGGGTCCAGGGCGATCATCCCGCTCACGAGTTACGTGGACGGCCCTCACGGCCTGAGCAAATCGGCGCGAAAGCAGATTTGGGCCAGCGTCTGGCGTGACCTGTACCTGCCCGACCACAAGATCTGGATGTGGCCGTTCAACAAGAGCGACTACGTCGT
>JBOGGK010000560.1:0-2743 GCA_050744045.1 Acidimicrobiales bacterium
GAACAGCACTGAGCACACGGTTCGTCGACGATCTAGGAGAACAGATCACAGCATCGCCACCCCACCTGCGTATATTCCGCACGGCCCCAAGCAGTGCCGCAACCCCGGCCGAGTCCACGAAGGGCACCTCCGACAGGTCGAATACGACCTGTCCATGGTCTATGAGGTCGCCTGCGCTCGAGAGGAACTGGCCCACGTTCGAGCAGTCGAGGTCGCCTTCTACACGGCAGACCACACCGAGCTCGGTCCGGTAGCACATGAGGTCCATGTCGGTGCTCCTTTCGTAGGCACTCCGCTGGCCGAGTGCCATGCTCACGCCTCATACTGAGGAGCACCGCGACCTCACCTGAGAATGGGCTAACTGAGCCCAGATGGCTTCTCTCGTCTTGCGCGCCGCGCACTCTCGGCTAGGCCACGCCAGGGTGGTGCAGCGTTCGGAGCAAAAGAGCTGTTCGGCGAAGATCGGAGCAGGTGCACGTCGGTACACGCGGGCCAGCCGGGACGCAGCGAACCGACCAGGCCTGGAGGCGCCGGTGGTGCGCCGTAGGGTCTGGCGCCTTGGCGCGCGGTATGGTCAGGCCCTGGTGACAACGTTCATCACCCGCTTCGACACCCGCGGCCCCGGCCTACGCTTGGCGGTCAAGGACCTCATCGATATGGAGGGTGTACCCACCACGGCCGGTTGCCGGGCCGTGGCGGACGAAGCCGAGAACGCCTTGAAGGACGCCACATGCCTGGCCGGAGCGCGGGCTGCGGGCGCCAGGATCGTCGGGCGGACCAACCTCAACGAGTTGGCGCTCGGCGTCACGGGCGTGAACCCTTGGTTCGGCACCCCGATCAACCCGCTAGACCCGGCGCGCGTGCCCGGCGGGTCATCGAGTGGTTCGGCTGTTTCGGTGGCCACGGGCGAGGCCGATGTCGCTTACGGCACGGATACCGGTGGCTCTGTCAGGATCCCGTCCGCCTGTTGCGGCACCGCCGGGCTGAAAACCACCTGGGGCCGGGTACCCCTGGACGGGGTGAGGCCACTTGCCCCCACCCTCGACACCGTGGGGCCCATGGCCCGGGATGTCCGCGGGCTCGTCGCCGGTATGCAAATGCTGGAGCCGGGGTTCCAACTTGCCGACGTCGCTCCCACTCGGGTGGGAAGGGTGCGGCTCGGCTGCGACCCCCGGATCGAGTCGGCGCTGGATAGCGCGCTGGCAGCAGCAGGCTGGGAAGTGGTGGACGTCGACGTGGCCGAGTGGGAGGACGCGAACTCGGCCTGCGGGGTCCTGGTCGTGGCGGAGGCATGGCAGTCTAACCAGCGGCTGGCGCGAAGGTACCCAGAGAGGATCGGCCCTGAAGTGCTCCAGCGGCTGCAGACCGGGCGGGACGTCGGTGGCAAAGAGGTCGCCTCAGCGCGGGCAACTGCGCGGCGCTGGCAGGCCCGGCTTTCATCGCTGTTCGGGGAAGTGGATCTCCTGGTGACGCCAACGCTCACGATCTTCCCACCCTTTGTGGAGCGGGCCGGAGATCTCGTGTCGACCCGTGCCCGTTGCACCTTCCCGGCCAACCTCGCCGGGGTGCCGGCACTGGCGCTCCCCGTGCCCTCGTCGGGCCCCCTGCCGGCCAGCCTACAACTGATGGGCCCGGCCGGGAGCGAGGAAAGACTGCTGGCCGCAGGTCTGGTAGTCGAGACTGCCGTTGGGGTGGGCTAAAGCTAAAGCGGCCGGGTGGGAACGGGCCGGGGTGCAAACGGCCGGCGCCGCTTTCAGCGTGCGGTGTACTGCAAGTCCACGGTGTCCATGTGCCCGGACCACCGCAGGCTGAACTGCCAGCACCCCGGCGAAGGCATGTTGACGTATGAGGGTCCCGGACCGTGGACTAGCACCCTTCGTTGGGTGGTGCCGACCGGCCGAGAGCCCACTAAGCGGCGGGCCGCGATGTGAAGTTCGGAACCTGGCGTGTCGGCGACCCGTGACACCCAGAGGATCTTGTTTTTCCGGTTAGGGGAGGGAGGGGTGACAAGGGGAGCGTGCCGTGCCCAGAGGATCGCCACCATGTCACCTCGTTTGCCCAGCACGTGTGGCATGGGTTGAGCGGGTGGGGTGAAACCAGCTCGCGCCCACACCGGTAAGGGAGCGTACTTCAGGCTGGAAGAGCAGGTACCAGGTTTCCCAGGGGCTTTCGTGCTGCTCGCGGTAGCTGTGGCCAGGGCCGGGCTGGCCGCGCTCGCCACACCGAAGCAGGCGGAGCTAAGGACGCCGCCGACCAGGAGAGATCGGCTGAGGCGCTTGTGGCCCGATAGCCAAGGATGTCTGCGCATGGCTCGAATCTACTCCGGTCACTCCCTGGTCTGCTGAGCGTGGCGGGGGCGGACCGCCGGCGCCGCCACGGGCCACTCCGGCCCGGCCGGCGGGCGGCGCGCCTCACTTCTCCTCGCGGCCCTAGGGGTGCCGGGAGCGTGCATAACTGCAGAAAGCAGCCCGTTCAACTGGGGGGCTTTTGTACACTTAGCCACGTTTCGGGACTGATCGGCCGGAGTTTTTGTAAACCTTCGCGCGTATAGCGTCGTTAGAAGCAGAATACTCCCGCCGACGCGCGCGCAAATGCGCGAAAGCTTCGGCTAACGGCCGGGGTTTTCTGCAGTTACGCGCGTTCGGGTCGGGACGGCTCCTCGTCCGGGCTGCCCGGCTGGCACAAAGCGCTGCCCGGCTGGCACAAAGCGCTGCCCGGCTGGCACAAAGCGCTGCCCGGCTGG
>JBOGGK010000561.1:0-2588 GCA_050744045.1 Acidimicrobiales bacterium
TGGTCAACGTGCTGTTCGCCGTCGTCGGGTCACTCACCACGTACAATCTCATCTATATACTGACCGACGGGGCTTTTGGCACCAACACCTTGGGGATGTTCGCTTTCAACACAGCCTTCGGCAACAGTTCGGACCTCGGCCTCGGGGCCGCAGTCACGATGGCGCTCTTCGTGGTGGCTGTCGGCGTGGCCATCCCGCTGGCGGCGCTGCTCAGGTCGCGCGTGCGGAGGCTCCTCGGGTGACGGGGAGGTGCAGTTAGGTGCGGTTCAGCAATGCCCTGCGTGTGCGCCGCCTCGCCACGGGCATACTGATAGCGCTGCTGTTCTTGGTACCCATCGTGTACGTGATACTGATCTCGCTCGAGTCCCCGGCGCAGTTCGGCGCCCACCCCTTGCAGCCGCCGGTGCCACCGAGCATCGGCAACTTCGGCTCGGCGTGGCAGCAGGGGGACCTTGGGCCGGAGATCGTCAACACGATCATCTACGCGGTGGTCGCGGCCGGCATCTCGACGGGGCTCTCGCTCTTGATCGCGTTCCCTGTCGCCCGGAGGCTCGTCCGCTTTTCGTCTTCGCTCTACCAGTGGTTCGTCGTCGGGCTCGCCTTGCCCATCTCCTACATCCCGCTGTTCATCGAAGCGCGCGACCTCGGCTTGTACAACAACCGGATCGGTTACATCCTGCTGCACGTGGAGCCGGGGCTCCCGTTGGGGGTCATATTGTTGACGGCGTTCGTGTCTGGAATCCCCCAGGAACTGGACGAAGCGGCGTGGCTGGACGGGGCCAGTTACCCGCGCTACATCCTCTCCTTCGTCGCGCCGCTGGCCTGGCCGAGCATGGTCATCACCTTCTTGTACTCGATGTTGTTGGTATGGAACGACATCATCGGGCCGGTGGTGTTCCTGGCCAACCCGAGCCTCTTCCCGGTCGCGAGGGGCGTCTTCAGCTTCTACAGTTCCAACGAGAGCGCCTACACGCTGCTCGGAGCTGCGGTGATGATCGTGAGCGCGCCAGTAGCGCTCTTATTCGTGGTCTCCCAGAAACAGTTGCTCCGGGCGACCATGGGGCTGCGGTGAAGGCCGGCCGGTGCGGCCATGGGCGGGCGTTCGCCCGAGTGGAGGGCAGATGACCCCTTGTTGCTCGCTGATGTGGATGGTACGCCAGCTGCGGTTACGCCTGGTGGGCGAAGCGGGCGAGGTCCATGCAGGACCGGTACGGCGCGATCGCACCCGGGCAAGCGCCCGACCTCGTCGTGCCCGACCTCGTCGTGCCCGACGACGACTCGAGAGTCGTCCGGGTCATGGCGGGGGGCCGATGGGAGTAGCACCTCCTGCCACAAACAAAACAGCAAGTTGAGAGGAAATTCGTGAAGAACCAAGAACTTACATACCTATCCAATGTCAAGGCGTTACTGGGCGAACTGAGCAGTGATACCCAGGACATCCTTTTGGCCGCGCGCTGGTGCGCCGACGCGGTGGCAGCTGGTGGCCTGGTGCACGTGTTCGGTTCCGGGCATTCGCATATGGCGGCGGAAGAAGCCTTCCACCGCGCCGGTGGCCTGGTGCCCGTAAACGCCGTCCTCGTCGAGTGGCTCATGGTCCACCAGGGAGGCAGGAGGGCGTCGCTGCTGGAACGCCAGAGCGGGCTCGGCGAGCTAATAGTGAGCACGGAACCCGTCGAGGCAGGGGACGTCTTCTTCGTAGTCTCCAATTCGGGTCGCAACCCCGTACCGGTGGAGGTGGCCGAAGCAGCCAAGGTTCGGGGGGCAAAAGTTGTCGCCATAAGCTCGCGGCAGCATTCCGAGGCGGTGGCGGCTCGGGGAGGGCGGGGCGTCAAATTGGCCGACGTGGCCGACCTCGTCCTCGACAACCACGCCCCCCTCGGCGACGCCGCGGTGAGCGTCGACGGCTTTCAGGTGGGTGGAGTCTCCAGTGTGATGACTCTCGTCATAATCCAAAGCATCGTCGTTGCCACGACCCAGATCCTCCTCGAGCGCGGGATCCAGCCGCCGATCTTCAAAAGCGCCAACGTGGACGGGTCGGACGAGTGGAACGCAGAGCAGTTGAAGCGCCTCGGCAGGCGGGTGCCAACTCTGCTGCGTTCCTCGACGCCCTAGCGCAACCGCTTGGCCCCGCCGAAGAGGGGGCCGGCCAAAGCCCTTCGTGCCAATTCGACGGCCCCGGCGACGGGGGGTTCCTGGAGGAAGCTCACCGCGCTGGCCGGTCTCGTCCGTCGGAAGAAGGAAGTGACACCGGACCGGAACAGACGGCCCTCGGTCATGCCACCGGCTAAGACGATCGGCGGGTCGGGCGGGCCGGAGAGCTTCTCCAATGCCGCGTCGACCAGGTAGCCCAAAGCACGGGCTGTCTCGTCCAGGATCACAGTGGAGACGGGGTCGTTGGAGCCAAGGACCACCGGGGCGTACGCGGCCCACCGGCCCGGGTGCGGGTGCTTGTAGATCTCGTCCGCCAGGTTGTCCAGGCCGCTCATGCCGACCGCTTGGAGGAGCTCGGGACCGAGAGCCCCGAGGGGTTTTCCCCTGTCCCTCCGGTCGAGCAGGGCCCTCATGGCGCTGCGCACGACGCCGTACCC
>JBOGGK010000562.1:0-9338 GCA_050744045.1 Acidimicrobiales bacterium
CAAGGAGTTCGACCCCCGGTTCAACATCAAGTACCGGGACGACAAGAGCTACCCGTTCCTCGTCGTCACCACGGGCGAGGAATGGCCGCGGGCGGCTGTGCGCAGGGGCCGCCCGCCGGCGCGGGCCGACAGCTACCGTTACTACGGGCCTTACGCCCACGCCTACGCCATCCGCGAGACCCTCGACCTTTTGCTCCGGACGTTCCCAGTGCGCAGCTGCAGCGACGGCAAGTTCGCCCGCCACCAGCGCCAGGGCCGCCCCTGCCTCATGTACCACATAGAGCGCTGTGCCGGGCCGTGCGCCGGGTACGTCGACCACGACCAATATGGCCGCCTGGTGGAGGACTTCGCCACGTTCCTCGAAGGCGACACCGCCCCCGTGGTCCACAAGCTCGGCACCCAGATGCGCGAGGCTGCCGCCAACTTGGAGTTCGAGCTGGCCGCCCGCCTCCGCGACCGCCTCGCCTCGGTCCGCAAAGCGATCGAGAAGCAGCAGATGGTGACCGAGCGAGCCGAGGACCTCGATTGTTTCGCCCTGGCCGAGGACGAGCTGGAGGCGGCCGTCCAAGTCTTCTACGTGAGGCGAGGCCGCGTCGTTGGGCGCAAGGGCTTCATCGTGGACAAGGTGGAGGACCTCGACCCGCCCCAACTGCTTGCCCACGTGGTCCAGCAGCACTACTCCGACCCGCTCAGCTCCGCCAACAACGGGGTGCCCCCGGTCGTGCTGGTCCCGGGGGAGGTGGACGAGGGCGAGGTCCTGGAGGAGTGGCTGAGCGGCTTGCGGACGGATGGGGCTGGCCCCGGCCCGGCCACCGCCAGTGGCGTCGAGTGGTGGGCGGCGAACGGCCGGCGCCGGCCTGAGCGCAGCGTCAACCCGAGAGCGGCCGGGGCCAGCAGGGTGCGCTTCCACGTGCCCCAACGGGGGGAAAAAAAGGCGCTGCTCGAAATGGTGGCGAAAAATGCCGGCGAGGAGCTGGTGCGGCACCGGCTGAAACGTTCAGCTGACCACAACGCCCGCGCCCGGGCGCTGAACGCCCTCCAGGACGCCCTCGACCTGCCCGAGGCACCGCTGCGCATCGAGTGCTACGACATGAGCCACCTCCAAGGCACCGACTACGTCGGCTCGATGGTGGTCATGGAGGACGGCCTGCCTCGCCCGGGAGAGTACAAGAGGTTCAAGGTGCGCACCGTCCCGGGCAACGACGACTACGCCGCCATGGAGGAGGTCCTCACCCGCCGGCTGAAGGCCTACCTGTCCGAGAGGCAGCTACCTGTGGCCGAACGCAAGCGCCACTTCTCCTACCCACCCCAGCTGTTGCTCGTCGACGGGGGCAAGGGCCAGCTCAACGTGGCCGTGCGGGCGCTCGAAGGGCTCGGCCTCGGTGGCGAGATCCCGGTGGCCGCCCTGGCCAAGCAGTTCGAGGAGGTCTACCTGCCCGGCACGGCCGACCCACTGCGCATCCCGCGGGGGTCCGAGGCCCTCTACCTGCTCCAGCGCATCCGGGACGAGGCCCACCGCTTCGCCATCGGTTACCACCGCAAGCTCCGGGGCAAGGCGATGACGGCCTCGGTGCTGGACGGCATCGCCGGCCTGGGCCCGGCCCGGCGCAAGCGGCTGCTGGCCGAGATGGGGAGCGTAAAGGCGGTCCGGGAAGCCCCCAAGGAGGCCCTGCTGGCGCTCCGCTGGTTGCCAGCACGCGTCGCCGAGGCCATCTGGGAAAAGGTCCACGAGCCCCAACCGGCTCCCTCCGGATCCGTCCGAGCGGGGCCACAGCGGGCCCGTTCGGGGGCCGCCCGGGCGGGTTCGCCGGCATGAGCGCGCCCGGTCACGCCGGCGCGTTCCACGATCCCAGCGCGCCCCTGCCCCCCGAGGCACAGCAGCTGTGGGAGGCCAACGCTCCCTGGTGGCAGGAGGGCTTTACCGAGGGCGCCGACCCGGAGTACGCCGAACAGATAGCCCCGCTGCTGGCAGAGCACCTGGCCCAGGCCCGCCCCGAGCGGGTGCTCGACATCGGTTGCGGCGAGGGCCAGCTCTCCCGTCTGGCGGCCCGTTCGCCCGGGGCCCGCCAGGTGGTCGGGCTCGACCCTACCGAAGCTCAGCTGGCGACTGCTCTCCGGCGCCAGCCAGGCGCGGGCCGAGGGGCCGAAGACGCCGGCGCCGGCCGAGGGGCCGAAGACGCCGGCACCCGAGGGCGAGCACCCGAAGGCGATGGAAGGGGGCAAAGCGCGACCAGCCCGGCCCCCACCGGCTACGTGCGGGGCGCCGCCGGGGCACTTCCTTTCCCCGACGCCGGCTTCGACGCCGCCTTTGCCTGCCTGGTCTTCGAGCACATCGAAGGGGCGGAAGGGGCGCTCGGCGAAGTGGGCCGGGTGCTCCGCCCGGGCGGGACCTTCTTGCTGTTGCTCAACCACCCTTTGCTCCAGGCGCCGGGCAGCGGCTGGGTTGACGACCAGATCCTGGCCGAGCAGTACTGGCGCATCGGGCCCTACCTGAGCGAGCACCACGGCGTCGAGGAGGTGGAAAAAAACGTCTGGATCCCCTTCGTGCACCGCCCCCTTTCGGCCTACGTGAACGCTCTCGTGGCCGCCGGCCTCTACCTCGTCGCCATGGTGGAGCCGGCACCTCCTGCCGGCTTCCTGGCGCGCGCCCACGAGTACTCCGAAGCCGCTGCCTTCCCTCGCCTGCTCGTGCTGAGGGCCGAGAAGTTGGGCCGGCCCGCCTGCGCCCCGGCGGCCGCCCGGTAGCGGCAAAATGAGACCGTGGCCGAGATCCTCGTCGTGACCGGGTTGTCCGGGGCAGGGCGCTCGCAGGCGGGCGCCATTTTGGAGGACCTCGGCTGGTACGTCATGGACAACATGCCGACGCCTCTGCTCACCAAGGTCGCCGACCTCGTCTCGGCCCCGGGCGGGGAGGTCCAGAAGGTGGCGCTCGTGGTCGGCCGCCACGCCGGCCAGCTGGGGGAGCTGCAGGCGGCCATCGAGCAGCTGCGCGCTTCGGGCGAACGGGTGAAGGTGCTCTTCTTGGACGCCTCCGACGAGGTGCTCGTCCGGCGCTTCGAGGGGACCCGCCGGCGCCACCCCTTTGCCAACGAGGCGGTGGGCGAGGCGATCGTCGACGAGCGCCGGAGCCTCGAGGCCATAAAAGCAATGGCCGACGTCGTGGTGGACACGACCGAGCTCAACGTGAACCAGCTCCGGGAGCGCCTGGCCGACCTGTTCTCGGGCGACGAAGCGGCCACGATGCAGATCCTCGTGCTCAGCTTCGGCTTCAAGCACGGGTTGCCCCTCGACGTGGACAACGTGCTCGACGTCCGCTTCCTGCCCAACCCCCACTGGGTGGAGGCCATGCGCCCCCTGACCGGTCTCGACGAGCCGGTCCGGCGCTACGTGCTCGGCCAGCCCGAGGCCAAGGAGTTCCTGGAGAGAGCCGAGCACCTGTTGCGGTTCCTCGTTCCCGCATATGTGAAAGAGGGCAAGTCCTATCTGACGATCGCCATCGGCTGCACCGGCGGCCGGCACCGCAGCGTGGTGCTGGCCGAGGAGATCGCCGAGCGGTTGCGGGACGTCGGCTACAGCCCGAGCACCATCCACCGCGACGTGGAACGATGACGGTGCGGTGAAGGCAAGGCGCGGTGACGGTGCGGCGGCAGGGCTGCCCCCCCAGGCCCCCGGCAGCCAGGCCCGCCCGCTCGCCGCGGCCGTAGCGCCTAGGATTGTCGCCTGAAGGCGAGATCACAGGAGCAAACGACATGCCAGTCAGGGTTGGGATAAACGGTTTCGGTCGCATCGGGCGCAACTTCTTGCGCGCCGTGCTCGAGCGGGGCGCCGACATCGAAGTGGTGGCGGCCAACGACTTGGCGCCCCCGGCCAGCAACGCCCACCTGCTCAAGTACGACTCCACCTTTGGGGTGCTGAAGCACGAGGTGAAGGTGTCCGAGGACACGATCGCGGTGGGGCCCCACAGCTTCAAGGTCTTCGCGGAGAGGGACCCGAGCGCCTTGCCGTGGGGAGACCTGGGTGCCGACGTGGTGGTCGAGTGCACCGGCAAGTTCACCGACGCCGAGCGGGCCAAGGCCCACCTGGCGGCGGGGGCCAAGAGGGTGGTTATCTCGGCCCCGGCGGCCAATGCCGACGCCACCTTCGTGGTGGGCGTGAACGACGACACCTACGACCCGGCCAAGCACCAGGTGGTCTCCAACGCCAGTTGCACGACCAACTGCTTCGTTCCCATGGTCAAGGTCCTCGACGACGCCTTCGGGATCGAAAAGGGCCTCATGACCACTGTCCACGCTTATACCAACGACCAGAACCTCCTCGACCTCGTCCACAAGGACATGCGCCGGGCGCGCTCCGCCCCCAACAACATCGTCCCGGCGAGCACGGGCGCTGCCCGGGCCACCAGCCTCGTCCTGGAGAACATGGCCGGCCGTCTCGACGGGTCCGCCCTCCGGGTTCCGGTCCAGGACGGCTCGATCACCGACTTCACCGGGATCCTGCGCCGCGAGGTCACCACTGCAGAGGTGAACGAGGCGTTCAAGGCGGCCGCCACCAAGGGCCGCCTGGCTAACGTGCTCGTGTACACCGACGAGCCGATCGTCAGCTCGGACATCGTCGGCTCCCCGGCCAGTTGCACCTTCGACTCCAAGCTCACGATGGCGAGCGGTTCGTTGGTCAAGGTGTTCGGCTGGTACGACAACGAGTGGGGCTACTCCAATCGTCTCGCCGACCTCGTGCTCGTCGTCGGCCGCGCCTAACCCTGACGAGCCGGCCCCGTGAAGCTGCCCCAGCTGGAAGACCTCAGGCCCGTGGCGGGCAAGCGCGTCCTGGTCCGCTGCGACTTCAACGTCCCCCTGGCCGGCGGCGTGATCACCGACGACCTCCGCATCCGCCTGCCGGTAGAGACCCTGGCCTGGCTGCTCGACGAGGGGGCCGAGCGCCTCACCGTGTGCAGCCACCTCGGCCGCCCCAAGGGCAAGCCGGACCCGAAATATTCGATCGCCCCGGTCCGGGAACGCTTGGCGGAGCTGCTGGAGGCCCGGGGAGCTGGCACCGGCCGGGTCGAGTTACTGGAGAACCTGCGCTTCAACCCGGGCGAGGAGGCCAACGACCCCGCCTTCGTCGCTTCTTTAGTGGAAAACGAGGACCTCTACGTGGACGACGCTTTCGGCGCCGCTCACCGGGCGCACGCCTCCATAGTCGGTCCGCCGCAGTTCCTGCCCTCGGCGGCGGGCCGGGTGCTGGCCCGCGAGGTGGAGGTCCTTGACGGGCTGCTCACCGAGCCGGCCCGCCCGTTCCTGGCCGTCCTCGGGGGGGCGAAGGTCTCCGACAAGCTGGGCGTCATCGAGGCCCTCATGGGCAAGGTCGACGCCCTGGTCGTGGGCGGGGGCATGTGCTTCACCTTCCTCGCCGCCGAGGGCCACCCGACGGGCGCCTCGCTGCTCGAGCACGACCAGGTCGGCACCTGCCGGCGCCTCCTGGACGAGGCCGCCGCCTCGGGCAAGCGCATCGTGCTCCCGACCGACATCGTCGCCCTCTCCCCGGGAGGCGTCTTCGGCCCGGGCAAGGAGCCCGAGGGCGAGATGCGCCAGGTCGGGGCCGACGTGCCCCCCGAATGGCTCGGCCTGGACATCGGCCCGGGCACGGCGGCGGCCTTTGCCGACGAGGTGGCCTCGGCCGCCACGGTGTTCTGGAACGGCCCGATGGGGGTCTTCGAGGACCCCCGCTTCGCTGCCGGCACCCGGGCGGTGGCCGAGGCCGTCGCCTCCACCGAGGCCTTCACCGTGGTGGGCGGGGGCGACAGCGCCAGCGCGCTCAGCCAGTTCGGCCTGGCCGGAGCGGTGGACCACCTCTCGACCGGCGGGGGGGCCTCGCTCGAGCTGATCGAGAAGGGCGACCTCCCGGGCCTGGCCGCCTTGCGCCAGGCGGCCGCCCGGAAGCTGGGCTGACCCGCAGGCTCGGTCGAAAGGTACCCGTGGCCGGCCCCGCCCGCAAACCGCTCATCAGCGGCAACTGGAAGATGAACTACACCCACCTGGACGCGATCGCCGTCGTCCAGAAGCTCGCTTACACCCTCGTGCCCGCCGACTACGACCGGGCGGATGTTTCCGTCCACCCCGCCTTCACCGCCCTGC
The DNA here is from genome assembly GCA_050744045.1 of Acidimicrobiales bacterium. GTDB lineage: Bacteria > Actinomycetota > Acidimicrobiia > Acidimicrobiales > Palsa-688 > JBOGGK01. The sequence goes on from JBOGGK010000562.1 coordinate 6,132, forward strand.
GCTCGGTGCAGACGCTGCTCGACGCCGACGAGGTCCCGATCGCGCTCGGCGCCCAGGACGTCCACCCGGCCGACTCGGGCGCCTTTACTGGCGAGGTCAGCCCCGCCATGCTGGCCAAGCTCAACGTGCGTTACGTCATTGTCGGCCACTCTGAGCGGCGCGAGCACTTCGGAGAGAGCGACGAGCTGGTGAACCAGAAGCTGCTCGCGGTCCTGCGCCACAAGATGGTGCCGATTTTCTGCGTGGGGGAGACCCTGGCCGAACGGGAGGCGGGCGCGACCGAGGCCAAGGTGGTCGGCCAACTGGAGGCCGGCTTCGAGGGGGTGGCGCCGGCGGCGGCCGGCGAGGTCGTCATTGCCTACGAGCCCATCTGGGCGATCGGCACCGGGCGCACGGCCAGCGCCGAGGACGCCCAAGCGATGTGCAAGGCGGTGCGGGCCTGGGTGGGGGAACGCTACGGCCCCGAGGTGGCCGGCCGCGCCCGGGTGCAGTACGGCGGGTCGGTGACGCCGGCCAACGTGGCCGAGCTGGTGGCCCAGGCCGACATAGACGGTGCGCTCGTCGGAGGCGCTAGCTTGGGCCCCGAGCGCTTCGCCCAGATCGTGCGGCTGGGCCGCCCAGGCTGACCGGGCCAGGCTGACCGGGCCAGGCTGACGAGACGGAGCTGACCAGGGCGAGCTGAGCGGGACCAGAGCCGGGGTGAGCGCCGCCCGGGAGGCGCACGGTTCGGAGGCTACGGGCGGGGGCCGCGTAGGCGTGGGCCGCGTAGGCGTGGGTAGGTAACCCTGATAGGTTGAGAACGCCCGGTCCCAAGTGGCCGGCTGTTCCGAGGTAATGGCAATATCCCAACAAAGGAGGTGCCAGCTCAGTGGTGATCACGTGGGTGGTGATCGCGATCCATATCGTGCTGTGCGTCAGCTTGGTCGTGTCCGTTCTTCTCCACAGTGGCAAAGGTGGCGGCCTTTCCGAGATGTTCGGTGGCGGGATGGGTTCAGCCGCCGCGGCATCGAGTGTGGTCGAGCGGAACCTGGACCGCTTCACAGTGTTCACGGCTATCGCGTTCGCCTTTACCACGGTCATCCTGGCGATCCGCTTGCAGTGAGCGCTGCGGGGTAACCGCCCGGGACAGCGCTGCTGTGGGCAGGCCCGCTAAGCGGGCACGTCAATGCTCATGAAAGGCGCAAATATGAACTTGAAATTCGGAGGTCCTAGGACCGAAGACAACGCTGGGGGGCTGGCGGCGACCCGGCAAGAGCGTGGGGGCCGGCGAATGCCTGTGCGCGCGGGGACCGCTTTCGTGGCCGCCGCCACGGCCGCTATTTCCCTGGCCGCCTGCGGCGGCAGCAACAATCCGTCGGCGGCGTCCTCGTCACCGAACGCAACCCCGACTGCGAACAACGTGAAGGCATTCAACGCCGGGGGCCAGCGCGGCGGGGTGCTGCGCTTGGTCGGCAACGGCGACGTCGATTTCTTCGATACCGCCGACGGCTATTACGACGTCACCTACACCCTTTGGCGGGCGATAACCCGCCAGCTGTACACCTGGCCCACCGCACCGAAACTCTCGGAGCAGATAAACCCGGTGCCCGACCTGGCCACGGCCATGCCGAAGGTAACCAACGGGGGCAAGACCTACACGGTCACGATCCGCAAGGGGGCCTTTTGGAACACCACGCCGCCCCGCCAGGTGACCGCCCAGGACGAGATCACGGGGATGAAGAGGCTCTGCAACCCCATCTCGCCGACCGGCGCACCCGGCTACTTCGAGGACACCATCGTGGGGATGAAGGCCTACTGCAACACCTTCTTGAAGCTGAAGCTCCCGACTTCGACCAGCGCCCAGGTCACCACCATCGACAACTTCATGGCCAGCCACAACATCGCCGGCTTGAAGGCGACCGGCCCGCTCACCATCCAGTTCACGCTCACCCAACCGGCGCCTGACTTCATCGACATCTTGTCGCTGCCCTTCTCCTCGCCGGTGCCCAAAGAAGAGCTCGCCTTCCCGCCCGGCCAGCTCGGTATGCACCTGGTCTCGGACGGGCCGTACACGGTGCAGAGCTACACGCCCAAGCGCTCGATCGACCTCGTGCGCAACCCGGCCTGGAACGCGTCTACCGACCCCATCCGCAAGGCCTACGTGAACGAGATAAAGATCACCGAAGGCGTGCCCGAGGCGACGAGCGCCGTCCAGCAGGTCGAAGCGGGCACCCAGGACATGTTCTGGGACCAAGTGGTGCCGCCGGCGCAGCTGGCCGGGCTGGTGGCCACCAAGAGCCCGCTGCTCGTCATCGGGCCCAATGGCAACAACTTCATAACCATCAACCCCTACCTGGCCATGAACCTGCAGAGCCCCAACAACCACGGGGCGCTCAAGAAGCTCAAGGTCCGCCAGGCGATCGAGTACGCCATCAACAAGGCGGCCGACTCCGCGCTCTACGGGGGCAAGGCGGTCTCGGCCCCGCTCGACCAAGTGATCCCCAACGGGAGCGTCGGTTATATACCTGGTTACGACCCGTACCCGACGCCCGGTGACAAGGGCAACCCGGCCAAGGCCAAGGCGCTCCTCGCCCAGGCCGGCTATAAGCCGGGCCAGATCACGCTCCGCCTGGTCTACCGGACCAACTCGGTCCACCCCCAGGTGGCCCAGGCCGACCAGGCCGCCCTGGACAAAGCGGGCTTCAACGTGAAGCTCGTCACGGTCAACCCGGCGGACGCCTTCTACACCAAGTACCTGGAGAACCCGACCGCGTCCAAGGCCGGCAGCTGGGACATCGCCGAGGCGGGCTGGATCCCCGACTGGATGGGCAACAACGGCCGCTCGGTCATCGAGCCCCTCTTCGACGGCCGCACCTACGGGCCCAACACGACCGACTTCGGCGACTACAACAGCCCGGTGGTCAACAAGGCCATCGACCACGCCCTGGCGGCCAAGTCGACGGCCCAGGCCACCAAGTACTGGCAGGACGCGGCTAGGCAGGTCATGAAGGACGCGGCGGTCGTGCCCATGGGCGCCCAGAAGACCGCGGTGATGCACTCCTCGCGGGTGCAAAACTGTGACTTCTATTTCCCGACCGAGAACTGCGACGTCACCAATGTGTGGCTCAAGGGCTGACATTTTCCCGGCCCTCGCCGGGCGGCGCCCCTTGGGGGGCACCGCCCGGCGGCACCGCCACAGCAGGCTAGCGGGCCAGGCGGGAGCACGTT
>JBOGGK010000563.1:0-1852 GCA_050744045.1 Acidimicrobiales bacterium
GGCCGTAGGCCCCCGAGCACCCGAGGTGGCGCGGGGGCGAAGCGTGCTCTGATCAGCGCCCGTGAAATAGGCGCGGCCGGTGCCGGCTCATGACGGGTCGCGCGGGAGGGCAAGTTTGGCTACCCTCCCCGGGTGGGATAGCATGTCTCCTGTCTCAGGAGGTGGTGGCGATGAAGGGGAAGATCGCTCTATCGAGGTGGCCCGCTTACCGCCAACTTGCCCGCGGTGACCTGCTCGGGCGGGGTGCCACCGCCCAGTCGGCACGCACGGCTGCGCTTTCCCCCCGCACCCGGGTGGCCGACCGGGTCGTCAAGTCGGTCTGCCCGTACTGTGCCGTGGGCTGCGGACAGGACGTGTACGTGAAAGACGGCAAGGTCACCCAGATCGAGGGCGACCCCACCTCGCCGGTCAACCATGGGCGGCTCTGCCCGAAGGGGGCGGCGTCCAAGCAGCTCGTCACCAGCCCGGACCGCCTCGACAAGGTGCTCTACCGCCGGCCCTACGGGGAGCGCTGGGAGGAGCTGGACCTCGACCGGGCGATGAACATGATCGCCGACCGCGTCATCAAGACCAGGAAGGAGACCTGGCAATGGGCCGACGACCAGGGCCGTCGGCTCCGGCGCACCATGGGCATCGCGAGCCTCGGGGGGGCGACCCTCGACGACGAGGAAAACTACCACATGAAGAAGCTCTACACCGCCCTCGGGGCCATCCAGATCGAGAACCAGGCCCGTATATGACACTCCGCCACGGTGCCCGGTCTGGGCACCTCGTTCGGCCGGGGGGGCGCCACCACCTTCCCCGGTGACCTCGTCAACTCGGACTGCATCGTAATCGAGGGTTCCAACATGGCCGAGTGCCACCCGGTCGCTTTCCAGTGGGTGGTCGAGGCGAAGCGTCGCGGGGCCACGGTCATCCACGTGGATCCTCGTTTCACCCGGACGAGCGCTTTGGCCGATGTGCACGTGCCGCTGCGGGCAGGGTCGGACATCGTCTTCCTCGGGGCGCTGGTAAACCACGTGCTTTCCCACGACCTCGACTTCAAGGAGTACGTGGCTGCCTACACCAACGCGCCGGCCCTCGTAGGTGAAGACTTCCGGGACACCGAGGACCTCGACGGGGTCTTTAGCGGCTACGACCCCGACCAGCACTTCTACGACCCGACGACGTGGAAGCTCACCGACGAGCAGGACCCCTCGCTCACACATCCCCGTTGCGTCTACCAGGTGCTGAAGCGCCATTTCGCCCGCTATACCCCCGAGATGGTGCAGGAGGTGTGCGGAGTGCCCGAAGCGCTGTTCGCCAAGGTGGCGGAGGCGCTTGCCACCAACAGCGGGCGGGAGCGCACCAGCGCGTTCGTCTACTCGGTCGGCTTGACCCAGCACACGGTCGGCGTCCAGTACATCCGCACCGCCGCCATCCTCCAGCTCCTGCTCGGCAACATGGGCCGCCCCGGGGGCGGGATCATGGCGCTCAGGGGCCACGCCAGCATCCAGGGCTCGACCGACATCCCCACGCTTTACGACTTGCTCCCGGGCTACCTGGACATGCCCTGGGCGCGCGAGCACAGCAGCCTCGACGACTATGTCGCACCCGGGGAGTCCAAGGCCGGCTTCTGGGGCAACTACCGCGCCTATACCGTGAGCCTCCTGAAGGCATGGTGGGGGGACGCGGCGCAGGCGGCGAACGACTACTGCTTCGACTACCTGCCCCGCCTGACGGGCGACCACGGCACCTACCAGACCGTCGCCGACCAGATCGCGGGCAAGGTGAAGGGCTACTTCGTCGTCGGCGAGAACCCGTCCGTCGGCTCCGCCAACGGCAAGATGCAGCGGCTCGGGCTCGCCCACCT
>JBOGGK010000564.1:0-3405 GCA_050744045.1 Acidimicrobiales bacterium
CCGCGGCGTCAACGGGCCCGTCCCTCAGCCGCTCTGGATGATCGTCCCCATGTTAGGTCGGCCGGGTCTCGCCCGCCAGCCGTTCCGCGCCCCGGCCAGCTGGGGCAGGGGCGCCTGGCGCCCCCAAGAGGCGCTCCGCCACCACCTCGGCTATGCATGCAGCTGGTTCGTGAAAAGCGCGCCGGCGCCCGTAGCGCCGCACGAGCGACACCCAGGCCGACGCTGGCGACCTGGGCCAGAGGCCGGGAGGTTCCGTACCTGCCTGGGCCCGCTCCGGCGAGGGGCCGGCCAGGTGAGGGTCGACATCCCCGGCGACCACCAGCAGGGGGACGCCGGCCGCCCGGGCCAGCTCGGCCACCCCACCCACGGCCTTGCCTGTGAAGCTTTGCTGGTCGAGGCAGCCCTCCCCGGTAACCACGAGAGCGGCCCCGGCCACCCGCTCGGCCAGGCTTAGGCGCTCGGCCACCAACTGGAACCCGGGCACGAGCCGGGCGCCGAGGGCGGCCAGACCGCCTGCCAGGCCACCGGCGGCGCCGGCACCCCGCAGTGCGGTCACGTCGACCCCGAACCGTTGCCGGTACAACTGGGCCACCCTTTCCAAGCGTCTCTTCAACAGCTCCGCCTGCGCCGGGGTCGCCCCCTTCTGGGGCGAGAAGACCGAGGCCGCCTCGAGGAAGAGCGTCTCCACGTCGCAGGCGACCACGATCTCGGCGCGGGCCGGCAGCGCCGGCCGGGCGAGCACTTCTACCGCCCCCAGGCCGCCGTCGGTGGTGGCAGAGCCTCCCATCCCGACCAGCACCTGCTGCGCTCCCGCTCGCAGGGCGGCGCGCACCAGATGGCCGGCGCCGGCGCTGCTGGCGCCGACAGGGTCGTTGTGGCTGGGCCCCCCAACCAGGCCGAGGCCGATAGCCCGCGCCGACTCGAGGACGGCAACGGCCCGCCCCGTAGCAGTGTCCCTGCCGAGCAACCACTCGGCGTCAACGCGCCAGCCCAGGGGCCCGTCTACCCGTGCCACCTGCCGGGTAGCGACCCCTGAGAAGACCTCGAGGAAACCCTCGCCTCCGTCGGAAACCGGGGCCACGTCGCACGCCCGCCCGGCCCGGCGCGCTCCTTCGGCGATCGCCTCCGCCGCCTGGAGCGCGCTCAGCGTGCCCCGGTACTTGTCCGGGGCGGCGACCACACGGGGCAGCGTGGTCGGCCTATTTGCCTCCGTTGCCACTGGACCGCACCCTAGCTGGGCCCGGCGGGCGCCGGCCGGGGCTGACCCCTCGCGCAGGGGCAGGGCGCCGGGGCGCACGCACCCAACTCCCGCTACCGCTTTGGTCGATAGCTTGCGAAAACTGCAAGGTATCGACCAAAGCGAGAGCGCCTTATGCACCTGCTAGGTGGCGGAGGATGTCGAGCGCCCGCTCGGGCCCGTCCACGAGGAGGTCCACTGCTCCGGCAAGGGCTTCGGGCTGCTCGGCACTCGCCACCCCGACGGAAATGGCCTGCTTGCCGGCGGTCCTTAGCCGCCGCAGGGCGGCGAACGCCGGCAAGTCGCCGATGTCGTCACCGAAGAAGCAAACTGCCGCCGCTCCCGTGGCGAGTTGCTCCACAACTTTGCCCTTGTCAGTCGAGACAGGGGGCAACAGCTCCACGGAGAGCCGGCCTGGTTGGGAGACCAGTCCGGTCATCGCGGCGCGCTCGTCGGCCCAGGCTCTCGCCCAGGCGAAGAGCTCGGGCCGCCGGCGCGCGTGGAGGGCAAAAGCCAGCCCTTTCAGCTCCACCTCCAGCCCGGCAGGTACCTCTTCCTGGGCCGCTCGAGCTGCTACAGATACAACGTCCTCCCACTCGAGGGCAGCTTCGGACACCCTGCGTTGCCCGCACTCGTAACGCTCCAAGCCGTATAGGCCGACCAGACGGAGCTGCTCCACCCCGCCCAGGTGCGCAACCATGTAGTCGACAGGGCGTCCCGAGACGACGGCCACAACTGCCATACGGCATGAAAGCCGTCCGAGTACCTGGCGTACGCCCGGAAGTGGCTTTGCCTGAGCCCGGTCATCCACGATGGGCGCCAGCGTGCCGTCGTAGTCCGTGATGGCCGCCGCCTCAGCGGGGTGCTCGAGCCACGGCCTCCAATCGACGCCATGGGCTTTGTCCCCGCCTGCTCTGGCTCTTTCAGCCCCGCCGACCACTCAGGTGTACCCGGAGGGGACCTGAGCAGAAATGTCCTGCCCGACGAGCAGGACCAGGTCAACGCCGGTTAGGTCGCTCGGGGGTACCGCGGCATCGTTGGTTGGCGCGGGGCTAACAACGGCAGAGGCAGGCAGGTGGACCAGGCCAGCTATCGTCAACGCGTTGGAGCGGAACGATGGGCTTACGACGAAGATGTTGGACGACCGGTTGGTGCTGGAGAGCGCATCTTCGGGAGCCCGGGTGTCATAGCCGAGGCCTGCCAGCTTGGTCTTGAAGAACTTGGCGGCGTGGTTCGTCGTCCACCCGTTCAGGACCAGGACGGTCACCGACGACGGTGCCAAAGTCGTTGTCGTGGTAGGCGCAACAGTGGTCGAAGTGGTCGTCGGAGTGAGTGCCGGGCGGGGACGGTGGGTGGTAGAAGTCTCCTTGGCCACCGCCACAGCGTTGGGTACGCCGCCCATGCGGGCGAGCACGACGACGGCCACCGCCACTGCGACAAGGACGACGACGGCAGCGCGCAAGGGTTGCACCGCCCCGGGGCGGTGGGGGCGCGGGGGACCAGGCGCGGGCGTACCCTGCCCCCCGGGCGGGCCCAGCGGCGGCTGGTTGCTCACCTACGGCGGGGCCCAGTGGCGGGCCGGGCTCCCATCGTCGCCCACCGTCGGCGCTCCTTGGCCCGCCGGAGCCGGCGCACCACGAGCGGGTCGTAGGACTCTGCTTCCTTGTTCGTCACCAAGCCGGTGAGCAGCTGGTTGTAGCGGGCGAGCGAGATCCGCAGCCGCGCACGTACCACATCGCTCTTGCTGCGACCGTCAAGCCACCAGGTGCGCTCGATATCGAGCACCAAACGGTCACGTCCGCAAAGTGCCATCTCGCCCACCACCCTGCCATCTCGGGCGAGCGGGATCAAGCACCTGGCCTAACCGGTCCCATCCGACCGAGGCGGGAGCGACGGCCACAAGCCGATCCCGAAGCCGCGAGCAGACAATGAGAGGTGCCACTTGGGCGCCGGTCACTACGCTGGAACCTAGCCCCGGCGCCCGGGTAGCTCAACGGCAGAGCACCTGCGTTGTAATCAGGCGAGAGGAGTTCGACCCTCCTCCCGGGCTCGGATAAGTCCAGGTCAGCGTAATTTTTCCGTAGGGCCCCTGCTACGCCTCCAAAAGTCCTGCGCGACCGGGCGCGAAGGGTTACGATCGCTGCATCTTCGTGGCGCCACTTCGACGC
>JBOGGK010000565.1:0-4539 GCA_050744045.1 Acidimicrobiales bacterium
GACGGGGGCAGTGGGCAACGGCCGCGGCGGCGGCCGGGGGGCGAGCTCCGAGGTGGCCTCTGGCCGGGCACCGGGGCCAGCGTCGGCGCCCCCACCGGGGCTCGCCTTCGGGCCTGCTTCGGGGCCGGCCAAACCGCCCAGTGGAGGGCCCGGGCGGCCGGGTGCCCGCCCTGCCGACCAGCGGCCCCCGAGCGCACCTGCCCAGGGCGGCCCGAGCAAGCTGCTCTCGCCTGTCGTGCGCCGGCTGGTCGCCGAGCACGGCTTGGACCCCGCTCAGATCCCCGGTTCGGGTTCGGGAGGCCGGATCACCCGCGACGACGTCCTGGCCGCCATCGAGCGCCAGGGGCCCGGGGGCAACGGGGCCTTGGCCGCACCGGCCCAAGCGGCGCCCGGACCGGCCGAAGCGGCTCAGTCCGGGCCGCCGGGCCGGGCCGGGGAGACCGCCGGGGCATGGCCTGGCACCACCGGCGAGCGAGTGCAGCCAGGGACCATGTCCCAGGCGGTCGGTGCGGCGGCAAGTGCCCCGCTGCCGACCGCCGGCGAGGGGGACACGATCGTCCCGTTCACCAACATCCGGCGCCGGACAGCCGAGCACATGCTCCGTTCGAAGCACACCTCGGCCCACACCATGGTGGCCGTCGAGGTCGATTACTCGGGCGTCGAGCGGGTGCGGCAAGCGGAACGGGAGCGCTTCAAGGCCACTGAGGGCTTCAGCCTCACCTACCTGCCCTTCATTGCCCGGGCTGTCGTGGACGCCCTGGAGGAGTGGCCCTACCTCAACTCCTCGGTAGGCGAGGACGAGCTCATCGTCCACGGCGAGGTCAACCTCGGCGTCGCTGTCGACTTGGACTTCGAGGGGCTGCTGGTACCGGTGGTGCACCGGGCCGAGGACAAGCGCTTGGTGGCGCTGGCCCGGGAGATCGCCGGCCTGGCGTCGCGGGCGCGTTCCAAGCGCTTGACGATGGACGACATCTCGGGAGGGACGTTCACTCTCACGAACGCCGGCGGCTTCGGCACGCTCATCACCGTCCCGGTGATAAACCAGCCCCAAGTGGCGATCCTGTCCACCGATGGGGTGCGCAAGCGGCCGGTGGCCGTGGAGCTGCCCGACGGCTCCGACGGGATCGCAGTCCACCCCGTCGGCAACCTGGTGTTGTCGTGGGACCACCGTGCGGTCGACGGGGCCTACGCCTCGGCGTTCATGGCCAAAGCCCGCGACATCCTCGAAGCTCGCGACTGGGCCGCCGAGCTGTAGGCAGTGGCTGGGGGACGCGGGACCGAGGCGCTCGAAAAGCCGGGAAATGGGGACCTTGTCGCGGTGAACGGTACTTCCGGGGGCGAGGCGCGCCCCGGCGCCAGCGGCGCCCACCCACCCTTTTCCCTCGTCCCCGGGCGGGCCCTTCGCCTGCGCTGGCTCGGTGACCGGGTGGCCTACCGGGACGCCCACGCCCTCCAGCGGGCGTTGTGGGCGGCGGGGCCGGCGGCGGACGACTGGGTCCTGCTCCTGGAGCACCCCCACGTCTACACCGCGGGTGTCCGGGCCAAGCCCGAGCACATGCTTTTAGACCCCGCCCGAGTCGGTGCCGAGCTGCTGTGGGTCGACCGGGGAGGCGACATCACCTACCACGGCCCGGGCCAGCTGGTGGGCTACCCCGTGCTGTCGGTGCCGAGCGGGCCTTCGGCGACGCCCGGTTACGTTCACGAAGTCGAGCAACTCGTGATCGAGTCCCTCCGCCGCCTCGGCCTCGCAAACGCCGGCCGGCTGAGCGGGTACCCGGGTGTCTGGGCCGACCCCGACGGACCGGCTCCCCGCAAGATATGCGCCATTGGGGCCAGGCACAGCCGGCGGCGCACGATGCACGGGTTCGCGTTGAACGTTGCCCCAGACCTGTCGATGTTCAACCACATCGTCCCGTGCGGGATCGCGAGCAAGGCGGTGACATCGCTGGCGGCGGAGGGCGTGGACGTGCCGATGCGCCGGGTTGTCGACGTTGTCTTCGAGGTGGCGGCCGAACGCTGGGCCGGTCTTTCGAGGCCGGTGGAGCGCCAGGAAGCGGCCTGGAGGGACGGGGCCGGGAGGGACGGGGCCGGCGGGTACGGGGCCGGCGGCGCTTTGGACAGTTCCTTGCAGAAAACGCAAGCAATCGACCACAGCGTCCGGGCCCCGACCGGGAGGGCCAAGCCCGTGCACCTGCTGGGCCGCCTGGCCGCCGCCGGCGTCGACCCAGCCGCCGGCTTACCCTTCGCCGCCCGCAAGCCGGCGTGGTTGCGGGCGGGCGCGCACATGGGGCCGGGCTACCGTTCGCTCTACAAGACGGTGAGAGACCTAGGGCTGGTCACGGTGTGCGAAGAGGCTGGCTGCCCCAACATCTTCGAATGTTGGGCAGACGGGACGGCCACCTTCATGATCAACGGGGCGCGTTGCACACGCGCCTGCGGCTTCTGCCAAGTCGACACCTCCAGGCCGCTCCCGCTGGATCCCGGCGAGCCCGAGAAAGTGGCCGAAGCTGTCGCCCGCCTCGGCTTGGCCCATGCGGTCATCACGTGCGTCGCCCGGGACGACCTTCCTGACGGGGGAGCCTCGGCCTTCGCCGCCACCATCGAGGCGGTGCGCCGGCGGTGCCTGGGCACGGCGGTGGAGGTGCTCATCTCGGACTGCAAAGGGGACCCGGCCGCACTCGCCACCATTTTCGACCAGCGTCCCGACGTCCTCAACCACAACGTCGAGACCGTCCCCCGCCTTCAGAGAGCCGTACGGCCCTCGGCCTCGTACACCCGCAGCCTGGCCGTGCTCGCCCGGGCGGCGGACGCCGGGCTGACCGCCAAGTCGGGCTTCATGGTGGGCTTGGGCGAGACCGAGCCCGAAGTGATGGGGGTGATGGCCGACCTACGGGCGGTCGGCGTGAGCATTGTGACGATCGGGCAGTACCTGCGGCCCACCGTCTCGCACCTGCCCGTTGCCCGCTGGTGGGCCCCCGAAGAGTTCGCTCAGCTGGCGGAAGCGGGCCGTGCTCTTGGCATCCGCCATGTGGTCGCCTCGCCGCTCACCCGTTCCAGCTACCACGCCCGCCAGGCGGCCGCTGCCGCCGGGAGCGCGCCTTGACGCCACCCACGGGAGCCCTCGCCTCGCGCCTCGACCGCGTGCACCAGCGGATGGACGCCTCGGGCGTCGACGCCGTGCTCCTCTCCCTCGGAGCGGACCTGCCGTGGTTGACCGGGTACGAGGCCATGCCTTTGGAACGCCTAACGATGCTGGTCGTACCCCCGGCCGCGGCCGGGGCGGCGGCCACCCTGGTAGTGCCCGAACTGGAGGCGCCGCGCGTCGTCCCCGTACCCGAGGTGTTCACCACGCGGGCGTGGGGGGAGACCGAGGACCCGGTCGCCATTGTCGCCTCGCTGGTGAAAGCCTTTGCCGGCGCTGCCCCCGCGCTCGCCGTGAGCGACCGGGCCTGGGCGACGTTCGTCCTCCGGCTCCAGAGCTCGCTCCCGGGGGCCCGGTGGCGAGCAGCCTCCGAGCTGACCGCGCCGCTACGGGCGCTGAAAGACGACGCCGAGCTGGACGCCCTCACCCGGGCGGCGGCCGCCGCCGACCGCGTGGCCGGGAGCTTGCTCGGCGGCGAGATCCAGCTCCTCGGGCGCACCGAGAGGCAGGTCTCGGCCGAGCTCAGCCGGCGCTTGCTCGAGGAAGGCAACGAAAGGGTAAATTTCACCATCGTCGCCTCGGGGCCCAACGCCGCCAGCCCCCACCACGAGCCGGCCAACCGCGTCATCGAGGCGGGAGAGCCGGTTGTCTGCGACTTCGGCGGCTCGCTCGACGGTTACTGCTCGGACATGACGAGGACGGTCTTCACCGGGGTGCCGTCGCCCGAGCTCCGCCATATATACGAGGTCGTGGCCGAGGCCCAGGTGGCCGGCGTGAAAGCCGGCGAGCCCGGCTCGCCCTGCTCCGCCGTCGACGATGCCGCCAGGCAGGTCATCTCGAGGGCGGGTTTCGGGGACTACTTCGTGCACCGCACGGGCCACGGCATCGGCCTCGAAGTGCACGAGGAGCCCTACATGGTCGCAGGCAACCGGGCCCCGATAGCCCCGGGGCACGTCTTTTCGGTCGAGCCGGGTATCTACCTGCCCGGCCGGGGCGGTGTACGCATCGAGGACGTGGTGGCAGCGACGTCCGGAGGGCCGAGGGTCCTCAACGGCGCTGACCGCGCCATCACCGTTGTTTGCTGAAGCAGGCTTCGGGCTCGGGCGGCGGGACGCCCGGGACCTACTCGGCCGGGGTGGGTGAGCCGCGCCGGACGACGAAGTACTTCGCCTGCGGGTGATGGCAGATGATGGCGGCCGTGGTCTGCTCGGGGTGGAACTGCCAGGAGGTCTCCTCGGAGCACTCGACCCCGATACGGTCTGCGCCGAGCAGCTCGGCGCAGCGGGCGTTGTCCTCGAGGTCGGGGCATGCCGGGTAGCCCCATGAGTAGCGCCCGCTCCGGTACTGCTGGCGGAAGAGCCCCTGGAGGCTCGGCCCGTCCTCGCCGGCGAAGCCCC
>JBOGGK010000566.1:0-4567 GCA_050744045.1 Acidimicrobiales bacterium
GTCGAGGGCCATGGCTACCGAATAGAGGAGCTCGGCCAGCGAGAAGCCCTGCCCAGAAGACAGCCGGGCCCGGAAGTCCTCGCGCTGGAGCGCCATGGACACCGGTACACGGGCCGTGACCTCGATCAGCCTCGGCAACGTGACAGACCTCAGCCAGTCCCCGTTATGGCGGAGCTCCGCCCGGGAAAAATCAAAAAAAGGGGAGACTTGCTGGCGGTAGGTGGTTAGGTTACGGGCGATATCCTCGTCGGTGAGCACCGGGCGCTCTTCGGAACGCCCGCTCGGGTCGCCGATCTTGGCCGTGACGTCGCCGACGATCAGGACCACACGGTGGCCCAAACGCTGGAAGCGGCTCAGAAGCATAATAGGGACGGCGTGGCCGAGGTGCACCTCGGCCCCGGTTGGATCTATGCCGAGCTTGGCCACGAACGGCCTCCCCACCTTGGCAGCGTCGGCCACCCGCTCGGCCATGGCTTCCGGGGAGGGTTGCAGATGCTCGCAGCGCCCGGCTACGAGGGCGGCCTGCTCCGTGGGAGACAGGTCGGAAAGGTCCATGCTCCGGCGCTCGTAGGTCAGTTCCAGCAGGTCCCGCACGTTCGCGCCCGAGGACAGGTCGGCCCGCGCCAGCAGTTCTTCCCCGTGCTCGACGGACTGGCGTAGGCGGCTCATGAGAGTGGTGAGCCTACCGGCTCAACCCCAGGCGTCCGGCTACGGCACGGGCCCCGGCTACCGGCGCGGGCCCCGGCTACCCGGCCCAGATCCCCGGCTAACGAGCCCGGGCGACGATGTTCAGGCGGACGTAGTCGATGGCCGGTGCCGGCATGGCCTCCGCCACCTTCTCGGCGAAGCGGCGGCGTTGCTCGGGGCCCGCCGCCCCCAGGTGCTCGCGCAGGCACACCGTCTGGAGGAACTCGACCAAGGTGGCCCGGGCCGGGAAACTGGCCAGCTCGGAATGGCACCACACGGCGCCCACTTCGAAGCCGGCCCGTGCCAAACGCTCGCCCGTCTCCTCGGCTGTGGCGTACAGCCAGGTGCCGGCCCGCTCCGCGCCGAGCGAGCGCACCGCGGCGACCACACTCGCGATGTTGCCCGCCCCCCCACACTGGGCCACCAACTGCCCGCCGGGGCGCATCACTGAACGGAGGTTAGCGAACAGGCGGTCGTGATCGGTCACCCAATGGAAAGTCGCGGTCGACAGCGTGGCGTCCACGGGGACGGCCTCACCGAGGAGCGACGGCCCCAGCTCCAGCAGGTCGCACCGTACGAAACTGGCCCTGCCTGCAGCCGCCGCTTCGGCCAGCCTTTGGTGGGCCTGGGCCAGCATCGAGGGGGAAGCGTCCAGGGCGACCACGTGGCCCTCGGGCAGCCGGGCAAGGAGCTCCTCGGTTACCCGGCCGGTGCCGCAGCCGGCGTCAAGGACCGTTTCGTCGCCGGCCAGTTCGAGCCGCTCGAGCACAGCTTTGCCCCAGCGGTACTGGGGCTCCGAGAGCCGGTCGTAGTCGGCGCCGTCCCAGTCCATTGGCCGATCATAAAGGGAACCGTCAAGCCGGGCGGCGTCCGGAGCTCAGCGCCAAGGGTGCTCAGGCCCCGTGGACGGCCTGCGGGGCGCCGGCCCGCAGCTCGGGATGGCGGAGGCTCAGGTCGGCGCAGGACTCGCATACCGTTCCCGGGACGACTCCCCACCTCATCAGCAGCCCGAACATCCGGCAGCCCAAGCAGTAGCCGGCGAAGGCTTCGAGCGACGCAGCCGCCGCCAGCGCACCGAGGACGGCCCGGGCGGCCGTACCCTCACCGAAGGCGAACCAGAGCAGGACGGCAGCCGTGGAGAAGGTGGCGCCCATGGCTTGGGCAAAGCGCTTGGGCGGGCCCGCGACCGGCCTGGGAGGCCCGAGATGGGGGGCGACGAGCCGGGTGGCAGCCTGGGCCAGAGGGCTCAGGGTCGGGCCGGTGAGCACGCGCGCCCAGAACCCGTACGCAAGTGCCACCATCAGCCAGGGCTGGCCCAGGACGGCAGCCACCACCGACATCGCCACGACGGCACCAGCCACCACCCGGGCGGCCAGGTCGTTGACCGGGTTGGGGAAGCTGAGCACCCCCCTGAGCTGTGCCTTCGCCAGCTGCGCTCTCATTGCCGTCCTCCTTTTCTCCCGGCCCGGCTTTCCCGGCCCGGCTTCCCCGGCCCGGCGTCGCCCGGCACCCGGCGCCCCCGGCACCCCGCGGCTCAGCGGCACCGAGGAATGATAGTTTACCCATTGAGTCATGATTCTGAGCTATGAGGGACCCCTAGGCACCCCGGGTGACTAGCGTCGGCGGCATGGAACTGCTGCGTTGGGATGAGCGGCCGCAGCTGCGCCGGCCCGCCCTGGTGGCGGCGTTCGAGGGCTGGAACGACGCCGGGAACGCCGCTTCGGAGGCCGTTGCCTTCCTCTCCCGGGAGTGGGCAGGCGAGGCCTTCGCGGCGTTCGACTCGGAGGAGCTTTTCGACTTCACCTCTTCGCGCCCGCAGGCCAAGCTGGAGGGCGGCGAGACCCGCCGCCTGTCCTGGCCCGAGCTCAAGCTGGCCAAGGCGTCGCCACCAAGCGTGGCCCACGACGTGGTCTTCTTGTCGGGCCCCGAGCCACAACTGCGGTGGCGCAGCTTCGCCGACGAGCTGCGCAAGACCGTCGGGGAGCTCGGCATCGACACCGCTGTCCTGGTCGGGGCCCTCCTGGCCGACGTCCCCCATACCCGACCGGTCAGGGTCAGTGGAGGTTCGACCGTCCCCGAACTGGCCTCGCGGGCTTGCGTGGAGCCCTCTTACTACGAAGGCCCGACCGGGATCGTCGGCGTGGTCTCGGACCTCCTCGCCAAGGCAGGGATCCCGACGCTGTCGCTGTGGGCAAGCGTGCCCCATTACGTCTCGCAAAGTGTTTCCCCCAAAGCGACCCTGGCGCTCGTCGAGCGCACGCTCAGCGTCATCGGGGGTACGGCCAACCTGGCCGAGCTCCAGATCTCCGCCGCCGCCTATGAGAGGCAGGTGAACGAACTGGTGGCCTCGGACGAGGACGCCTCGGCCTACGTGAAGCGCCTGGAGGAGCAGGACGAGGAGGCCCACCCTTCGGCCCATCCCTCCGGCCGCTCCTTCGCCGGCAACGACACTCCGCGCTTGAGCCCGGCCTCCGGCGAGCATCTTGCCGCCGAGGCCGAGCACTACCTCCGGGAGCACCGGCGGGAATAGGACCGTCTGGAGGGCGCCCGCTCGCCACCTCCTCGTAGGCTTGCCAGGCGCCCCGGCGAGCAATCCCTCTCCAGTACCCGTAGTGTGGAGCCTGTGGCCACTTGCCCCCACGGCTTTTCCCAAGACCAATGCCTCATCTGCGACACGCTCGGTACCCCAGGCCGAGGTCGAAGGGACGGAGCGGGCAAGAAGGCGCGGCTCGCCAGCCCGGCCGAGGAGAGGCCGACGCGTGTGACCGGCCTTTACAGCGACCCGCCGGCGCCGTTGCCGGCAACGCGGGGCTCGGTGGCCGAGGGCAAGGGCAGGAGCAGGGGGCGCCGGTCGCACGGCCTCGGGAGCCTGGTGGCGGTCGTAGCGGCCGTGTTCGTCGCGGCATTGCTCATCTGGGCGTTCGCTGGCATATTCGACCTTGCTTTTCGCGTCGCGGAGTATGTGGCCCTGGCAATCGTCGCCGGCTGGCTGGGTTACAAGCTGGGCCACGCCCGCGGTCGGCGAGGTCACTGAACCGAGGCGCCCCCGCCTCTTCCCGGCCCAGCTACGGCCGGGCGCCCCCCGGCCGGTCCTCCTCGCCCCCGCCGTAGGCGGCGTAGCCGGTCCGCTCCAGTTCCAAGGCCAGCTCCGGGCCGCCGGTCGCCACCACCCGGCCCTCGCTCAGCACGTGGACCGTGCCCACCGGGAGCTCGGAGAGGAGCCGGTAGTAGTGGGTAATGGCGAGGACGCCTATGCCCGCCTCGCCCGAAAGCTCCGCCACCCGCCGCGCCACCGCCCGGAGGGCGTCGATGTCCAGGCCGGAGTCGATCTCGTCGAGCACGGCGATGCGGGGCCGCAGCACCCCGAGCTGGACGATCTCGTTGCGCTTGCGCTCCCCTCCAGAGAGGTCCACATTTAGGGGCCGGGACAGGAAGGCCCCATCGAAGCCGACCGCTGCGGCCTCCGACGCCAACCGCGCCGGCACCTGCGCCCGGTCGCGGCCGGCGGCTTGGAACGCCTCCCCCAAAGCGTCGGCCAGGCTCACCCCCGGCACCTCTATCGGGTACTGGAGGGCGAGGAAAAGTCCCGCCTGAGCCCTCTCCCACGCCGCCATCGCCAGCAGGTCGGCCCCGCCCAGGCGCACGCTGCCCGCCGTCACCTGGTAACCGGGCCGGCCGGCGATGACGTGGGAAAGGGTGGACTTGCCCGAACCGTTCGGGCCCATCACCGCGTGCACTTCCCCGCTCGGCACCCGAAGGTCCACGCCACGCAGGATCTCCCGGCCTCCGACGCTGGCGTGGAGGCCCTCGACCACGAGCTCGCTCATGGCACCGTCACCACGACCACGTCGCCTTCCACCCTCACGGGGTACACGTCAAC
>JBOGGK010000567.1:0-2145 GCA_050744045.1 Acidimicrobiales bacterium
ACCACGACCATCGCAACGCTCTGACCTGCGAGAACTCGGTTGGAAGCGGCCAGCGGAACACCGCAGGACACGAATCGGGCACAAGAGCCTCCGAGATCAGCTTGGCGTCGTGCCCTCGCAGCCGATCGTCGGGGCCATCCTCGCGGGCGGGGAGGCGATCCGTGCACCGCGGTGATCCGAGCCGTTGCTCAGCGGAACCGGGGTTCGCGCTTGGCGGCCAGGGCGGCCACGCCTTCGGCGAAGTTCGGCTCGCCCATCATCTGCTCGAGCCTCAGACCTCCGTGGGTTGGGTCTGCGTGGGTGTTGAAACTGGGGTGTCGGCGACCTGGTAGCTGATGGGGCGGCGGTCGCCGGGGAGGTGGGCTGCGAGTGCGGTGAGCTCGTCGGCGAGTAGTGCCAGGGAGCGGGCGACTCGGGGGCTGTCGGGTCGGTCGAGGGTGACAGTGGTGGTGGTGGTGTCGTAGTTGATGGTGGCTCCGAGGTGGAGCAGGTTGCGGAGGATGGCCCGGTGCTCGTCGGGGTCGGCGAGATAGGCGTTGAAGTGCTCGGCGGTCCATGCTTCGGCGTTGAAGGCGAGGAGCCGGAGCACCATTTGCAGACCGCGGCGCTCGATTCGCTGGCGGGCCCGTTGGGCGTCGGGGTCGATGTCGGTAGCGGCGATCTTGGCTGGTATGGGGCGCAGGGCGGTCTTGGCTGCGGTCAGCTCGGCGGTGGCGGCCTCGATCCGCCGGTGCGCTTTGGGCAGCAAGGCGTTTATGTGGGCGACGGTGCCGGGCCCGGCGAGCAGCTGGGGCAGGGCCCGCTCGGCAGCGGCGAGGGCGACCTCGGCGGCTGCGACGGCTTTGCGGGCGGCAGCCCGGGCCGGGTTGGCGACCAGGCGAGTGTCGGGGCCGATGTCCATGGAATAGGCGGCGAGGGAGTCGATCCCGTTGTGTGCCGACGCGTACTTGAACACGTTCTCGATCCGCCACCGGGACCGCAGCCAGCACAGCAGGTACGCGCCGGTGGCCGTGAGATCGGAGGTGAGCACCTGGAGCACCGCCCGGCCGTGCTCGTAGAGCGTCAACTGGCGGGCGGTGCCATAGCCGTTGATGGTGACGAGCTCATCGGCGAGGGTGACGGTGATCCGTTTCCCGTCGCGGACCGTCCAGGACCGCCGGGGGGTGGCGCTAGCGTCGACGAGCGGAGCGCGACGGTAGGTGACCCAGTCGGCGCCGACATCCCTACACGCTCGGAAGGCGATGGGGTAGGCGCCGCCCCGGTCGAAACCGAGCAGGACCTTGGCCTGCGCGCCGATCACGGCGCGCAGCTGGGCCAGGACCCCGGGCAGCGTGGAGCTGAGCCCGGTCGGCTCGGCCGAGGAGAACACCACCGCCCGGCCCCTCGCGTCGGTGAGCAGCGTGTCGTCTCGGCCCGGCTCCGCGTGGCGGCGCCGGGTGTTCCAGCCTTTGGCCACCGGCCGGGCGCCGCTGTAGGCGACGAAGTGGTCGTCGACGAAATAGACCGGATCATCCGCCGGGTCGAACGCCACCATCCCCGCCGCGAACGACCGCTGCAACGCCAGCGGATCGCATCCGTCGCCCAACGCACCCAGACGGGCCCGCAGCGTCGACAGCTCCGGGATCGTCTTCGCACCAACAGCCGCGCCGGCATCGACCCGGCGTAGATGCTTGGACCCCTCCACCGTGTCGATCCCGAGCGCGAAACCAAGTGTCGCCGCGGTGAGGACGACCACGTCGTCGTAGCGTCGAGCCGCCGCCCCGGTGAGCGTGGCGAAGATCGTCTCCGCCCCGACCCGGTCCAAGAACGGGTACAACAGCATCGCCCCGCCATAGCGGGAACGGACCACCCCCGCAGCGACCCGCGCCGAACCACGAAACGCCATCACCGCCACACCCGCCGTCTCGCTGCCCGCCGTCTGGGCTTCGCTCAACGGCTCCTGCAACGCCACCGGCGCAGCCTCAACGCTCGCCCCGCCGGCACGAGCGAGCGCACGGGCCACGGTGGTGGCATGCACGCCGAGACGACGTCCTATCGCCCGGTCCGACTCACCGGCCGTCCGAGCCGCCCGAGCCGTGGCCAACTCGCCGGGCCGTAAGCTCTGAGGCCGGCCCCGCAGGTCCCCCAAAGCCGCCGAGCCGGCAC
>JBOGGK010000568.1:0-2128 GCA_050744045.1 Acidimicrobiales bacterium
GGTGAACGCCACGCCGGCGGGCTGCACAGAGCGGCCATGATCATGAAGAACACCAGGCCGGTGTCGGACACGGGCACACCGAGGATCCTGGAGTAGCTGCTTGTAGTAACTTTGGCGCAGTCGATCAGGCCTCTGTCGGAGCAAGCAAGGACGCTCGTGGTCGTGTAGTGGGCGTAGGTCAAATAGGCGGCGACGGCGATCCCGGCGAGGCAAAGGACGCCGGAAACGATTGCGAACCACCCGGTGCTGCGAGTGGAGGACTGCGGAGCGTTCATCTCACCCGGCGCTGGTAGCGCCCTGGTTGGCGGAGGTTGCCTGGCCGGACTTGAGCGCTTGGGGGACTGCTGAGCAGACGTTCGCGGGCCGGTCCTTGGTAAGCGAGCAGATGACCCCGACCAAATGGCCAGCCACGGCCTCCGCTGCTCTGGAGGTGGCGCTGGACCCGCCGGTCATGTAGCCCACGGCACTGTCGAAAGTCATTCCCGACAGGTCTGCGGCGTTGTACTCCTCCCCTGAGATCAGGTACCTGCCGCCGAGGTACACGAAGGGGATCGCCCCCTTGGCCCCGGTGGTGTACGGGGGAGCGTCGTAGGTTCCGATGAGCTTGGACTGCTCCGCGGTCGGGATCTGAAGGGTCTTGCCAGCCCGGTCATACAGTTCGACCGCAGTGAAGGCCAGGTATGGACTCGAGTAGCTGGAACCGTAGAAACTGAACGTCGGTGTGTCGGGGTTGGTGTCGGTGGATGACGACTTGGTGCTCGCCAAGCTCGAAAAGGTGCCGAACTTCGACAGGGCCATGACCATCGGCCAGCGCTCGGCAGCGCAGAACGGGCAGTACTCGGCACCCATGTAGAGGATCTCCGGCTTGGCGCCGGCGCTTAGGTCCGGCACGCTCGGTGGAAGATCGCTTGGCGGGTTCACCGTTCCCGCCGGGGCGGCCTCTGCTGCAGCGACCAGCGTGCTGACCGGGATTGCGGCGACCTGGCGCAGCGCATCGGGCGCGACCGCCGTCCTCACCGTCGTGGTGTTACCGGCCCCGCCGGCCAGCTTGACGGTCACCAGCACGGCTATGACCACCAGGACGACGATTGAAGCGCCGATGGCGGTGAAGCGCCGGTTGCGGCTCCGGCGGATCGCCTCGGTCCGGGCCGAAGGGCGTCGGGTGACTCGGTTTGGGCGCGCTTTGGTGGTCGACGGTCGCGGCGGAACTTTCGTCTTGCTCGTGAGGCCAGGTTTCCGCTTCGTCACCTGACGTACCAATCAAGGTTTGAGCAACGAAAGCCCTCACTCAGCGCGGAGCACGCCTGATCCATGTGTAGCTAGTCGAACCAGCGAACCGTATGGTTCCCGAGCGCGAGCCGTCCTGGGGCCCCGCTATGGCGGTCCTAAGCTCGACCCCTACCAGCGCCGGGTGACACGGCTGCTCCCGCGGCGGGGGGCGTGGACGTCTGTCGCCTATGACTGGTTGGTCTTTCTACACCTACACGGTGAACCTGACTGTCTGGTTGGACTCCAGGGTGACAACAGGCCGGGTCGTGACCTGTGTACCGGTCAAGCTCCCGGAGAGCGTTCGTCGCTCGGGCGAAGCGGGCGGTCCTCCTCCGGGTCGGAGGCGGTGGATTCTCCTTCTGCGACGGCGGTGATCAGCTCCGCGCGGGCTCGAGCCACACGAGAGCGGATCGTCCCGACCGGGCAGCCGCAGATGGTTGCCGCGTCGTGGTAGGACATGCCGAGCACCTGGGTGAGAACGAAAGCGCTGCGGCGCTCGGGGGCCAGCCTGGCGAGCAGCGTTACCAGTTCGACCTGCCCAGCTGGGCCCGCCACTGTTGCGGTCTGAATCGGCGTCAGCGACGCCTCATGGCCACGCTGGCGTACGAGGGCTCGCAGGTGGTCGTAGCAGGTGTTGCGGGCCACAGCCAAGAGCCAGGTTCTGGCGCTGGCGTCTCCACGATAGCGGCGAAGGGTCCGCAGAGCCCGTACGAAGGTGTCCTGGGCGAGATCCTCAGCGCTCTCAGGGTCGACCAGGCTGGCACAGAAGCGCCAAACCTCCGGGTAGGCGGCGGCTATGAACGCCCGCGTCGCCTCGTCGTGGCCCGAACGCGCAGAGATGGCCAGGGCAGTCAGATCG
>JBOGGK010000569.1:0-1538 GCA_050744045.1 Acidimicrobiales bacterium
CGTCTAAGGGCTTCACCCAGCCCTGCCAGCAGGCCCGGGCAGCGGTGAGCCCGGAGGAGGTTCCCATGCGGGACGGTTACGCAGTTGCCCAGGAGGCCCGAGTCGTCACGCCCGGCCGGAGCCGGCAGCTCGTGCGTTGGGGCAGCGTTTTCTCAGGAAGCATAATCGCGATTGCCGTTTTTGGGTTGTTGGACGCTCTGTGGCTGGCGCTCTCGTTCGGTTCACAGATATCGGTCGTCTACAGCAACCTTTCGTGGTGGATCGCGGGTACAGCGATTTTCTCCATGTTCCTCGCCGGCTTCATCGCCGGCGTCACGTCCGGTGCGCGCGGGCTCGGGGCGGGCGCGATGAACGGCATCACGACCTGGGGCCTTATCGTGATAGCGGTCGGCGCGGTCGTGCTGCCCACTTTCGCTATCGGCCACGTCCCCCACACGGTGACCACCGCCGGCCATACCTACTCGATCAATTACCTGACCTACTGGACGACCTTTTGGAGCGTGCTGATCGGCTTGGGGGCGGCGCTGCTCGGCGGGGCGCTGGGCGGCTCCTTGCCCCGTAGGGCCGACGTCCCCCACCTCGACCTGCAGCGGATGGAGACCCGGCCGCCCGACGGCGGCCCTGTGCCCGTCGGGGCCAAGCCGGCTCATGCCGCGTCCGAGGCAGAACCCACCGCTCCGAGCACAGAGCGCGTGGTCTACGAGCGCCAGGCCAGGTGACAGCCGTCGGCTGCGGGGGCGCGCCCGGGCCGTGGCTTCGGGCCTAAATTTTGGGCGGCCAATTCGTAGCGCCCGCCGGTGAACGCCGGCGGGCGCTGTCCTTGGGCGAGGGCCCAAGCGCCCAAGCGCGCCGCCAAGGCGAAGCCCGCGGCCCCGTGAGGGCGGGGGTGGCGCCCGCGGCGGCGCGGCGGCGGGCGGACCACCAGTCGGTGGCGGCTTCGTCGGCCAGTACCGCGACAGCTTCTTCCAGCCGGCCCATGAGCTGGCGGACGGGGAGGTCGGGCGTGAGGGGGGGGCCGAAGGTGACCGTAGTGGGGCCGGTATAGATGCGCCTCGCCCCCCGGGGCCAGAGCCGCCCGGTACCTCTGATGTGGACGGGCACGATAGGGCGACCGCTCCGGGAAGCCAGCCAGGCGGCACCACCCCGGTGCTGTTGGCCCCACCCGTCCGGGCTCCGGCCGCCTTCGGGGAATATGAGCAGGTTCCAGCCGTCGAGCATCAACTGCTGGGCGCGCGCCGCTGACGTACGGCTCACCTTGGTACGCTCGATGGGCACCGCGTTCAGGGCAAAGGCGAAATAGGCCGCCTTCAGCCGGGAGTCGAAGAAGTAGTCGGCTGCGGCCAGGGTCACCACCTTGTGCCGCCAGCGGTCGGGGAGGACCGACAGGACTAGAGGTGCGTCGAGGTGGCTGGCGTGGTTGGCCGCGAAGATAACCGGCCCGGTGAGGTGATCGAAACGCTCGAGGCCGACCACGGTCGGCTGGGCCACGGCCGCCATCGCCGGGCGGGTGACTAGCTCGGTGTACGCGGCCCGGGCCA
>JBOGGK010000570.1:0-3911 GCA_050744045.1 Acidimicrobiales bacterium
GCGCACGCCAGCGGCGTGCGCCCACAAGGAGTGCAATACCAGTCCTGCCCGCGGCGGAAGAAGGTGGCGAGCTGCTTGGCGCAGGTCGCACAACGCGGAGCCGACACCGCCACGCCGAGCTTTCTCAGCGCGAGTAGAAGAGCAGCGGTGACTCGAGGAGCCGGTGAGCGTCCGGTGGTGAGTATCGACGGCCGATCCAGCAAGGCCTGGGCCAGACGCCGACTGGTGGACCTCCCCGGCGCCACCGCGGTCACCGTGTCGGCGACAGCCCGGCGGTCGGCTGATGGGTCGACATCGCAGACCGCGGCGACAATCACCGCGTCGGGATCGGCCAGCACCTCTGGCGAGAAAGCCAGCATCTACGAGGGAGTGCGGGTAATGCGGGCCCGTTTCGGTCGCAGCTCGCCGATCGCGGCCCCGGTAGCGACCGCTCTCGCCTTCTTGGCTGCAGCAGCGGCCACCGGTTCGATCAGGTCGTCCATCGTGCAATCCAAGATGTCCAGCAACGCCACCAGGATCTTCAACGACAGCCGCTCGGGTCGCTCCACCACCAGGCGGTAGACCTGGCTGGTCGACAGCCTGATGCCCCTCTCGGCCAGCGGTCCCATCAACTCGGTGGTGGAGAACATGTCGCGCTCGGCCATCACCCGACGCAGATGCCAGCGGTAATCCAGCTTCTTGGTCATCGATCATCCCTCCCCGTATTCGTCCAAAGCCGGAAAGAGCGCCTTGCGCAACGCCCGGTTCATGAAATCGTCGCTCACATGGGTGTAGATCGCCAGCGACGTGTCGCACTCGTGACCCACCTGGACCTGGATGAAACGCCGGTCAACGCCGTCCTCGGTCAGATGTGTCACATACGAGTGGCGAAGCGAGTGCGGCACCAAAGCCGTCGGCAATCCCAGCGCGTCGCGGTAGGCGACGAAACGGGCGTTGATCTCCGCCGGCTTGATACGCCCGCCCCGCTCGGTCAACCACAGCGCGGGGTGATCGTCACAACCGAAACGGGGCCGCACGTTCTCCACGTAGTCGGCCACCGCGTCGACCGCCCAGGCCATCACCGAAGCCACGCTGCGACGGCGCGGCGGGCCGCCCCGCTTGGCCTTGCCATATCGCACCGCCAGCATCCCGAACCGGCCGAACTCCGGCGCCGCCGGATTACGACCCCAATCGACCACATCCAGCTTCGAGCACTCCGTGCGGCGCAGCCCGCAGGCGTACATCACCTTGAACAACGTCGCATCCCGATAAGCGGTCAACGCCCCCTTATGCCCCGAGCCCGCTGCCCGCTCCACCTGGTCATCGGCATAGTCGAGAAACGCCTGCAGTTCCTCTCGGCTGAACGGTCGGGCCTCGGGACTGCCCTCGTAATCGCTTAGATGAGCGACCGTGTTCCACTCATGGAAGACCGCCACCGGATACACCCCTGGCCCCAACGCCTCCTCACAAGCGGCCACCCAGCCGTAGCGGGCATCGATGATGTACTCGCTGAACAAGCGCAGATCCACCTGGTAGTTGCGGATCGTCGAGACCGCCAGATGCCGCTCCGCCATCAAAGAGACAATCCACTCCTCAACGTGCGCCGGCCCCCAACCCCACGGGTACTCGTTCGTATCCGCCGAGAACCGCCGCACCAACTGCTCCCTGCTGTCGATCGTCTCCGCCCGCAACCCCCGAGCGATCTGCTGGGCGCGCCAGCCGCGCAGCATCGCCTCGAACATGGCGTCCTCCGGGCGCAGATGCGCCACCCCCGACACCAGCTCCAGATGTGCAGAACCTGCGAGCTCACCCCTAGCCAACCTGCCTCCTCTCTCCCGTTAGGAGCAGGGATCATGCATCAGACGGAATGACCCGGCAAACCCGCAGGTCAACGACTGTGGACTAACAGGGCGCTCCTGCTATTGCGAAACGCTGATGACCAGCCTGGCCCGCGTCTGATGAAATTTCTGAGGGTTCTAATGGCCGCCCACGACGCCGAGCGTTACGCCTACGAGCGCGTCGGCTACCGCGACATCGGCGAGATCATCCACATCTCGCTCTGACCGACCACGGGGGCTCCGGCCGCGGGCCATCGTCCGCGCCCGGAGCTCCCCACCTGACCCCAACCGCGCGCCTCGATAAGACGGGGCGCCCCTGACACCAAACGCCGGGTACAGGGCCATTACGCGTTTCATTCCTAGTGTGCTGTCCGTTTGAAGGGCTGTGTAAGTGATGGTTTCGCGCGCTGGCGTTGTGGTTGATGGCGGCGCAGTAGCCGGCGAGGCGTTCGAGGATCTGCTCGGCGGTCTTGTGCCACACGAAGGGCGTGGGGTTTTGGTTCCAGTTCTCGACCCAGGCACGGATGTCGGCGGCGAGTTCCTTGGTGCTGCGATGGGCGGAGCGCTGGAGCTTTTTGGTGGTCAGAGCAGAGGAGGGCCGCACCGACGACGCGCTGGACACCATGCGCGTCGAGCTCGGTTTCCTCCCAGCGCCGATCGACGCCGTCACTGCGCTCGGCTTCCGCCTAAGCGAGCTCGCCCTCCACAGCTGGGACGTCCTCGCCGCCACCGACACCGGCGCCGCCGTTGTCCTTGCTCGTCGGGAGGCTGCCGACCATGGTTGGCATGCTCGGACGGCTCACCCCACGCGAGGACCGGCCGCCCAACGATACCGTCATCGTGGGCGCCACCTCCGACCCCTCGAACCTGTTCGAACTCGACCTCGGGGACCGAGTCGAGCTGCGACCCGCCGATCAGCCGGCCGGCAGCGGGCGGCTGGTCATCCCGAGCGAAGCCCTGCTCCGGCTCACCGCCGGACGGCTGGCCGCCGACCGCACCAACGGGGCCACCGCCGAGGGTGCCCTGACCCTGGACGACCTGCGCCGGGCATTTCCCGGTTACTGAGGAGCTGCCCACCTATGGCCGACCGTGATCTCAAGGCGATGACCGCCAACATCGACACCCCGGTATTCGAGACCACCGCGTTCACGACGCCGCCGCCGCTCGCCGACGCGACGGTCGCGATCGTGACCACCGCGTCGCTGCACCACCCCGATCAGGACGACTTCGCTCCGAACGACACCGGGTTCCGTATCCTCGACGGGTCACGCCGCGACTACATGACCGGCCACTGGAGCCCGAACTTCGATGCCATCGGGTTCGCCTACGACATGAACGTGGTGGTGCCCCTCGACCGGCTGGACGAGCTCGCCGCCGCCGGCACGATCGGCGCCGTCGCCCAACAGCACCTGTCGTACGCCGGCAACCAGTTCGACCTCAGCGGAGTGCGGTATGACAGCGGCCCGGCCGGGGCCAAGCTGCTACGCCAACAGGGCGTCGACATCGTCTTGCTCACCCCGGTCTGACCGCTGTGCACGCGTACCGTGAGTACGCTCGCCCACGTCTTTGAGGCCGAAGGGCTGGCCACCGTCGCCCTCGGATCGCAGCGCAACCAGATCGAACGCACCGGGCCGCCACGCGGCCTGTGGTGCGACTTCCCGCTCGGGCGCCCTCTCGGGCGGCCCGGCGACGCCGACTTTCAGCATCGCGTCTTGCGTCATGCGTTCTCCTTGCTCGACGCCCCCGGACCGGTGTTCGACGCGTTCGGCGAAATGGTCGCCGATGACGGCGACGAGGTCATCGCCTGCACCCTGCCGCCACGCCACGACCCCGACCTGCACCCGGCAATCGACGAGGCCAACGGACTGCGCCCCGCCTACGACCGCGCCGTCGCCCGCTTCGGCAACCGGGCCGGCACCGGCCGCGTCGTCGACGCCGACGGCGTTCCCGCGGCGATCGAGGCCTTCATCCGCATCTCCGATGGCACACCCTGGAAGGAAGCCGGCGTGCCCGGCATCCCGGCCCGCCTAGCTCAGGATGTGCGGGGCTACTACGAGCTCGCCGCCCTCGGCCTTTCCGACCACGCCCCTGTAG
>JBOGGK010000571.1:0-5972 GCA_050744045.1 Acidimicrobiales bacterium
GCTCGTGGGCCTCATCGCCCCAAATGACATACGAAGTTTGCGGCCACCCCGCCGCCGCTTCCACTGCCCGCAACGCTTCCGCGAACCCGCCGGCACTCTGCGGCCGCCGGCGCGGGTCCTTGGCCAGGGCGCTTTCCAGCAGGTCAGCCAGGCCGACGGGTACCCCGGCAGCCGGTGCTCTCGGTGCAGGGTCCCTCAGGATGCGCAGGATGACCGACGCCGGCGCCTCGCCGTCGTAGGCGGCGAAAGGGCCTCGGCCGAGCAGCAGCTGGTACATCGACGAGGCCAAGCCGTATATGTCGGCCGAGGGCGAAAGCGGCTGGCCTTCGAGTGCCTCGGGGGGTGCGTGCAGGGTCGTGAAGCCGAAAATGCCCTCGGTCGACTGGGCCGCCACTTGCAACGCGGCCACCCCGAAGTCGGCCAGCAGGGGCTCGTCGAACTCCGACACCAGGATGTTCTGCGGCTTCATGTCCCGGTGCAACAGCCCCCCCCGGTGGGCCGTTTCGAGGGCGCCCGCTATCTTCACGCCCACCCGGGTGACCTCCGAGGGCGGCAGGGGGCCGCTCTGGCGCACCCGGTGGGCCAGGGACTCCCGGCACAGCTCGAGCACCAGTACCGGCCGGCCCTCGGGGGTGAGGAAGGCGCGATATAGCGTGGTGACATTGGGATGGTGGCTGAGCAGGGCGAGGGCGCCACGTTCCTTGTCGAAGACCTCCACCATGTGCCGGGAAGTGTCGGCCACTCGCAGGACCTTGAGCGCCACCCGCCGGCCGGTGCCGAGCTCGGTTGCCCGGTAGACCGTGGCAAAGGTGCCGGTCGCGATCTCGGAGACGTTGGCGTACCCGGGCAGCGCCGGCTGGCCGTAAGCAGGGGGAAAAGGCGCTATGGGGTCGGCGGCACCGCCCCTCCGCCTCCACCGCCCGGCGCCCCGGGCCCCGCCACCTCCCGAGCCGCCGTCGTTCAACCCCCCAGCCCGGGCCCCGCCGAGCCAGACCCAGCCATCGCTCAACTTGCCACCCCGCAGCCCGTCGCGCCTCACCCGGCCACCGGCTCCCTGTCCCGGGTGGGCCCGTAGCTGCCCGACACGCTCGGCCGGGCCGGGGCGGTACCTACGAGCAGGAGCGCCCGGGCCCGGGCCCGGTGCCCGACCCTGTGGCGCAGTAGGCGGTAGAGCTCGTGCTGGGAGTCCCAGGCAGCCCGGGCGCCGGCGTGGTCGACCGGCCAGCGGTCCGAATAAAGGGCCTGGTCTGCGAGGGTCGCCACCAGGCGGGCAGGTTGGGAGACGTCCTCGCCGAAGCGGCCGGCAAGTTCGCTCACGACCTCGTTGCCGGCGGCCGAGCGGGCCACGCCCAACCCCAACCTGGAGAGGCCGTCCAGCAGCTCCAACCAGGCGCCGGCCGCGAACAGGGCCGGGTCCCCGGGTTGGTGGCGGGCCAGGCGGCGCAGGCGTCGGCGGAGGGCGGGGACGCCTACCAGCACCACCAGCAGAGCGACCAGGAGCGCGCCGGGCAAGGCGGCACCGAGGAGCAGGCCCCAGTCCACTCTGAGCGGCGGCGCCTGGTGCAGCTTCACCCGCCTGGCTACCGCGTGGGTGGCCCCGTTCCCAGGCAACGCCGTGGCCTGGCGCGCCTTGGCGGGGGGCGTCGCCTTGACCCGCTCGGGAGGGGCAGACACGTCGGCGGTAGTTGCCAGCGGTGTCGGGTCCACCACCACCCAGCCGTAACCGAGCACCGGCAGCTCGTCCCAGGTCCAGGCGTCCCGGTTGGTCAGCTGGTAACGGCCGGCAGGCAACTGGCCCCCGGCGCGCGCGGCCGCAGGGGCCCGGAAGCCGGTCACGACCCGGACGGGGACGCCGAGGTAACGAGCCACGGTGGCGTAGAAGGTGGCGAACTGTTCGGGCGTGGCCACGTGGTCGACGGTGACGGCTGTCATCACCTGGGCGAGCGAGGTGCCGGCCAGGGCGGCGGGTATGGACCGGCCCGCCCGGGGCCCCGCCTGGGCCTCGAGCTCCACCCGGTGCTCATCGGCGCGCAGGGCGCTCGCCAGGTCCTGGAGGAAGCCGAAAGAAGGCGACGGCGGCCGCCCGGTCAGGTTGACGGCGAAGCGTACCGCGTCGGCCACGTCCTTGGCCGAGGCGGGCGGGAGGGAGGTGTAGGCCCTGTCGTCACCCCCGGGCACGTTGTCGCCCGAGGCCAAGGCGTTGGAGGGCGAGAGCTCGGCGGCGGTGCCTTCCGGCACCCTGGAGACGACCGTGTAGGACACGGGCAGCGCGGTGTCGGCAGCCAGCATACCGGTGGCTCCATCGGCGTCCGTGGCGACGCCGTCCACTTGTACCGGGCGGTCGAGTGCGGGCAGGAACGGTAGCCCGAGCGGCCTTTCCAACTGGTAGCTCTGGGTAACCTGCCGGGTCCCGGCCTCGCCCGGGTCGGCTTGGCCGGCCGCCGGAGCACCGGGGACACGGCCCCCAGTGGGCTCGAAGGTGGAGGAGAACGACCACGTGTCGCCGTCGTAATCGTCCAGCGCGGCCACCGTTATGTAGCCGGTCCAGGGCCGTTCTACCTGTACCGAAAAGAGCCGGACGGCTCGCCTCCCCGGGGACGAGCTGCGCAGGGAGGCGATGGCGCTCACGGGGTCGACCACCGTGCCCGAGAGCAGTTGGGTGGTACGGCTGAGCGTGGCGGGCCGGGAGGCGAGGGCGGGCCACGCGGGCACGCCGAAGCCCAGGGCTACTGCCAACGCCGCTGCTGCCAGCGCGGCTGCGAGCGCCCGGGACAGCGAACTGCGGCGGTAAAAGGGGCGCTCGGTCGCCACCAGACGCGCAGGCTTCTCCGGCTCGGTGCTGCCGCCCGGCCGCCCTTCGCCGGTGCCCCCGAATGGCCGGCGCTCGCCGCCGCCCGCCGCGCCGGCCCGGTGATGGGCGGCTCCCGCTTGCGCCACCTCGTTGTCGAGCAGGCCCTGGCGGGCCAGGGCCGCTACGACGACGGCGCCCAACAGGGCGGCCCCTTCCGCTGCCGTCCTGCCCGGAGGTGCGGAAGTGGTAGCCGCGAAGGCGAGCGCGAAACAGGCGAGGGGGATTGCCAAGCCGCCCGTGAGGGGCCGGTGGGGGCGTAGGAGCGCTTCGGCGGACGCGGCGCCGCACGCCCAGGTGAGCAGGAGCGGCGCCACCAGCAGGTAGGGCCCTCCACCTAGGGGCAGCGTCTCGCTGAGCAGCTGCGCCGGCACCTTGGCCAGGCCGGACCAGGTCGAGCTCAACTGGAAGTCGTTGCTCAGCACGACCAGGGCTATGAGCCCGGTGGCCGAGAGGCTGAAAGCGACCAGTGGCCCGAAGCGCAACCAGCGGGACACAACGCCGCACAGGAGCACCGGCGCGACGGCGGCCAGGGCGAACAAGGCCGGAGCACCCGCCACTTGATAGGCCCGCAGCCACGGGGTGGAGGCGAGTAGCACCGCCGCCGCGTCCGCCAGCGCCAAGAGGGCGAGGAGCATGGGCGTGCGGTCCCGAGGGAGCCTGCCCCCATGCGCCGGCCTCGCCTTGCCGCCCGCCCACCACCCGGCCAGCGTGCTCATCGCACAGCCAGGTTGTCCCAGGCCTGGGCCAGCTCGGCTGCGGTCGTCGCCACCAGGACGTTCACGCCCGGGTAGTTGGGCGCTGGCGTCGGCCGGGGGACCAGGGAGGCCACGATGACGTGGTCGAAATGGCGGCTCAGGCTGGCGATGGCGGGCAGGCTGTCGAGCGCCAGCGTCCCGGTGATGACGACGAGGGCGCTACCCCCCTGGGCCCGGCGCAGTGGGGCCAGCTGAGCCGGCAGCGAGCCGGCCGAGCACGGGGCCAGGTCGGTCAGGTAGTCGACCAGGCTGGTGGCGTCGCGTTGGCCCGGCGCCCCCACCCGGTCCCCGGCCGTGGTCCGCAGCTGCACCGGGGCGCGTCCGACCGACATCGAGGTGGACACCGAGGCGGCGACGTCCATCGCCTCTTCGAAGCTCTCGTAGGAGTAGACCTCGGGGTTGAGGTCCACCAGGACGACGGTGTAGGGCTGCGCCGTGTCCACGTAGTGGCGCACGACCAGCTTGCCCACCCGGGCCGTCGAGGGCCAGTGGACGGTACGCAGGTCGTCGCCCAGCACGTACTCGCGCAGCCGGTGAAAGCTCACGGTGCCTTGAGGCGACATGTCGCTCGAGGGGCCCTCCAGGTTGCGCGACATGCCCGAGGGCAGGGGCCGCAATGGGAGCGACCTCGGGTGCACGGAAATGACCTGCGGTTCGCCGAGGGCCCTCACCCGGCGGCACAAGCCGAACGGGTCGGCCTTTGGCACCTCCACAGGCCCGACGCGGTAGGTGCCCCGGCGGGAGGTGGGAAGCCGGTAGGTGCGGGCGCCGACCTCGCCCCGCTGCAGGCGGGGCAGCTCGGCCCGGAACACCGTCTCTCCTAGGCGCTGCTCCACCACGAGCCCCGACACCGTCCGCCACGACAGGTTGGTGGCCCGGATCACGGCGATGGCGGGTTGGCCCTTTTCGACCCGGGGCGGCTCGACAGCCCGTTCGAGGGCGATCCGCGGAGAGGCGGCCACATAGGCGAGCGCCCCGCCCAGCAGGGCCAGCAGGCCCAGGCCGAGGATCACCAGCGGTGCCCACCTGAGGGCGGCGCCGCTAGCGGTGAGGAACGTGCCGGCTGCGCCGGCCCCCCAGCCCAGACGGGTCATACCCGCTAGCGCAGGACCGCTCGGGGCACGGGCACCGCCTGGACGGCGCGGGTTACGACCTCAGCCGCGGTCCGGCCTTGCACCTCTGCGTCGGGGCGCAGCACGACCCTGTGCGCCAGCGTCGGCAGCGCCATCGACTGGACGTCGTCGGGCGTGACAAAGGGCCTGCCTGTGGTCGCAGCCATCACCCGGGCCGCCCGGAGCAGGGCCAGGCCCCCACGCGGCGACACGCCCAGGCGGACCTCAGGCATTTCCCGGGTGCGGGCGCAGATGGCGACGATGTAGTGCTCGATCGGGGCCGACACCTCGACCGAGCGCTTGACGAACTCGGTCATCCCGACCAGGTCCTCGCGGTCCATCACCGCCGGCAGTTGTTCGACCGTAGGGGCATCGCGCTCGGTGCGCAGTACCTCGGCCTCGGATTCGGGGTCGGGGTAGCCGACCGACAAGCGCATGAGGAAGCGGTCGAGCTGGGCTTCGGGCAGGATGTAGGTCCCTTCCAGGTCGATCGGGTTCTGGGTCGCGATGACTACGAACGGCCTCGGTACCGGGTACACCGCGGCGTCGGTCGACACGGTTTGCTCCTGCATCACCTCCAGCAGGGCGGACTGGGTCTTGGGCGAGGCGCGGTTGATCTCGTCCCCGAGCACGATGTTGGCGAACACCGGCCCGGGGCGGAAACTGAACGTCGATGTGGCTTGGTCGAACACGGTGACGCCTGTGATGTCGCTCGGTAGCAGGTCGGGAGTGAACTGCACCCGGTTCCAGGTGAGGTTGACCGAGCGGCAGATGGCCCGGGCGAGGGTCGTCTTGCCCACCCCGGGCACGTCTTCGATGAGGAGGTGGCCCTCGGCCAGGACGCAGGCCAAGGCGGCCCTTACGATGGCGTCCTTGCCGTGCAGGACCTTGGTGACGTTGGCTACCAAGCCGTCGAAGAGGTGCACGAACCTGGCCATATCCGGCCCCCCGGGCACTGAAGCCGGGTAGGCGCCCTGCGTCGCCGCTGGGCGACCGGCGGCCGCCATCTCGGTGACCATCCCGCCGATCGGTGTACCTGTGCTCACGTCATTGCCTCCAGTGCTCGATGCGGACGCCGGCGGTGCTTGGTCGCCCGGCGCCGCGACCAGGTCGCGGCTCCGGCGCAGACGCCACCAAGCATGCCAGCCAGTGCGCCCCAGATTGCGTTTCCCAGCTGTGGCGGCTCGCCCTGCGCCCCGCTTGCCGCGCCGCCGGGCCCGCCGGCGGCGGGGGACGCCACGGCCAGGAGCGCCC
>JBOGGK010000572.1:0-14619 GCA_050744045.1 Acidimicrobiales bacterium
AGACTGACTACCCGCCCGTCGTCCACCAATTGGCCTTGACCGACGCCGGACGCGGTTATGCAGTTTCTGCACTCGGAGAGCAGAGCCGCGCCTACGGCCTGTGGGCCGCCTCGGACGGTGGCACCACCTGGCACCAGCTCAGCACGGCGGGCCCACCCCGCCCGACATGGCGGACGTGAGCTTTGCTTCGAGTGCCCTGGGCATCGGGCTCAACGCCGTCGGCCTCCCGGGTGGCGGCACTGAACCAGCCACGCGTCTCCGCCTCCGACGGCTCGCCCGTGCTGCTACTCGGGCAGCGTCCGGCCCAGTCTGAACCTTTCACAGCACCCGTGGCGGCGCTGGCACTGGCCCGGCTGCGACGGATTTGGCCTCGTCATCACCAACGACGGGGGAACAACCTGGACGACGTCGCCGAAAGTCGCTGGGGCGACGGGCGAATGCGGTGGGCCCGCCGCCCTCCCCTTCCTTTCCCCTGTACCGCCCACGCCGGCAATGTCTTTCCTTTCCGCAGACGATGGCTTCGTCCTCGGGCAAGCCGCAGGAGCGTCAAGGGAAAAGAGCCTGGCGCCTGTCACCATGGCGCTCATCGGCACCAGGGGCGGGGGCCGGACTTGGCACCTCCTCGCGCACTTCCACTAGCAACCGTTGCGGCGGGTGGACTTCGGCCGCGACAGGCACGCGGAATAGTTCAGGATGTGGCGGGCCTCAGTGCATGGGCTTATTCTGGCCTCGAGCTCCTTTCGTCGCCCCCGTCCATGGGCGGCGCCTGGAACCGCCATACGCGCGCCGGGCAGCGTCTCACGAACAGCCCCGGGCGCCAGGAATAGGATGTCCCTCCAGCGGGGGAAGCTACAGGGGTGGCTATTCGCAACGTGTTGGTCCATGCACCGCCCGGCGCGGTGTGGTCGGTGCTCGCCGACGGTCATGCCTATGACCAGTGGGTCGTCGGGACCCGCCGGGTGCGTTCGGTGGAGCCCGGGTGGCCGGCGCCCGGTACCAGCATCCACTTCACGGCCGGGGTGGGGCCGGTCCGCATCGAGGACCGGACCACCTCGAGGATCTGCGAGGAGGGCCGTCACCTGGAACTGGAGGCGCACGGCGCTGCCTTCGGGAGTGCCCGAGTGGCCATCCACATCCTGCCCTGGGGCGACGACAGCGTCGTCGTGCTGGACGAACATCCCTTGCGGGGGTCACGCATTCTCTACGAGAACCCTCTTGTCGAGCTCGCCCTGACCCTGCGGAGCCGGCGGATGCTGGGGCAGTTGGCCGCCGTGGTCGAGCGGCGGGCGACCAGGTCGGGTGCAGAGCAGGGCGGTCGTGAGGGCAGGGCGGCGCCGCCTGCCGGGGGCGCCGCGGCAGCCGCCCGTGACGGCCCGTCCTGGTCACGGCGGCCCCGTCGGTCAGCCGGTCAGTAGCCGCGCGCCAACTTCCCGGCGGCGCGGACGAGCGGCGAGACGACCGCCCGCCCCAGGCGAGTGTGAGCGCTGATGGCGGCCCGGGCTGCATTGGCCCCGCAGGCGCCGTGGACGCCGCCGCCGGGATGGGCGGAGGACGAAGCCAGGTAAAGCCCCCGGAAAGGTGTCTCCGCCCGGCCCAACCCAGGCACCGGCCGGAAGACCAATTGCTGGTGCAGCGCGCTCGTCCCCCCGTTGACCGCCCCGCCGACGAGGTTGCCGTCGTGGGCCTCCAGGTCGCCCGGGAACATCTCGTGCCGGGCGGTGACCAGGGCGCCGAAGCCGGGGGCGTGCCGTTCGATGGTGGCCTCGATGCGGGCCGTCATCGCCTCCCGGTCGGCGCCGTCCCACCTGCCAGATATCTCCCCGCCGCCTGCATCGCCCCTGACCTGGCGCGGCACGTGGGTGTACGCCCAGAGCACCTCCGTGCCCGCCGGCGAACGAGAAGGGTCCGCAGTCGTCATCTGGCCGATGAGCACGAACGGGCGCGCCGGTACGCGCTGCATGGCTATGTCGGCGCAATATTGCGTCATATCGTCCAAGCTGTCGGAAAGATGGACCGTCCCGGCGCCTGACACCTCTGGGGCCGCCCACGGGACCGGGGCCCGCAGAGCCCAGTCCACTTTCACCGTGGAGTAGTCCCACTGGAAGCGGCCTATGTCCAAGCGGAGCTGCGACGGCACTTCCCCTGCCGGGATGAGCTCCCCGTACAACTGGGGCGCCGCCACGTCAGCGACAACGGCCCGGCGGGCATGGACCTCCTCGCCCGCGGCAGTGACCACACCCGCCGCCCGGCCCCCTCGCACCACCACGCGCGCTACCGGGCTGGCGCAACGCAGGCGCCCTCCCCGGGACTCGAGGCGGGCCACCATGGCGGCGGCGAGCTGCCCGGCGCCTCCCTCCGGCACCGGGTAGCCCACCTCGTGGCCGAGCATGGCCAGGAGCCAGCCGAAGACGGAGCTCCCGGCTGATTCTGGGGACAGGTCCGTGTGGAGAGCGCCACCAAACAGGAGCAACGGGCCGCCGATCCCGGAAAACTCCTCCTCGGCGAGGCGCCGGACAGGCATCGTGGCAAAGCGGGCGAAACGCAAGGTCCCCGCCGTCCCAAGCCGGGCGGTTAGCCGCGCGGCGCCGCGTACGGGGGGGAAGGGGCCGAGGAGCGACTCCACCAGCGGCCCCCCTGCCTGCTGCCAAAGCTCCCACAACCGCTTCCAGGCATCGCCGTCGCCACGGCCGAACGAAGCCAAGGCGTCTGCGGTGGCCTCCACGTCGCGGTACAGGACGGCGGCCCTCCCGTCGAGCGTCGGGTGGGCGAGCACGGTGGGTGCGTGCCGCCACCTCAGACCGTGATGCTCCAGGCCGAGCGCTTGGACCACCGGAGAGGCGGCGGCTAAAGGATAGAAGGCACTGCACACGTCGGCGACGAAGCCTGGCCCCAGGTAACCGGCGCTCGACACGGCGCCTCCCGGGGTAGGCCCCGCCTCCAGCACCAGCACGTCCCAGCCCTCATCCGCCAGCAAATTTGCGCACACCAGACCGTTGGGGCCGGAGCCGATGACCACTGCGTCTGGGTCAGCCATTCGACCTTCCTACCCATCCGCCAGGCTCGTCGAGCGGGTCGCCCCCAACCTGGGCAGCGCTATTTGAAGTTGCAGCGGCGGGCAAGGATGCCGGTCATGGCCACCGCCATCGAGGCCGGCGACGAACGCGTCGGCTAGGAAGTCACCGGCGACCTGGTCCCAGTCTCCAGCCACGAACGCCCGGATGTCGCGCGCGACCAGCATCTCCCAGATTTGGGACCAGTCCGGACCGGGCAAAAAAGGGTTCTCGTAAATGGGGGTCAGCCCCCGTAGAGGAAATGGTGGCCGCTTGCCGGCGCGGGAGAGTGGCTGGCGGTCAACGTGTGGGCGCCTGCGGTCCTCGGGGCGGCGTTGGCCTCCGGAGCACGCGCCCGCTCCTGCTGTGAGTGACGGCACCGTCTCGCACTGCTACCTTGCCGTTGACCACTACATGGTCCACCCCAACCGGCGTCCGGCGAGGATCCTCGTAGGTGGCTTGGTCTTGTATGCGCCAGGCGTCGAAGACGACGATGTCCGCGTAGGCCCCCTCCGCGAGTACGCCCCGCCCAGGGGCGCCGATCCGGCGGGCGGGCGTGCCGGAACAATGGCGGACGGCCTCGGGAAGGCTCAACAGGTCCAGGTCGCGTACATACCGGCCGAGGAAGCGAGGGAAACTACCCCAGCCCCTGGGGTGCGGGCGCTCCCCGACCAGGATGCCGTCGCTCCCCACGGTGTGCACCCGGTGGCGCAACAGCGTTTGGACGTGCTCCTCGATGCCGACGTGGAGCACGCACGAAGCGCCGAGGCCGCTCTCGGTTACCAGGTCCAGGTAGTGCTCGCTGGGCTCGGCCCCGAGGGCTGCGGCGCCCTCCGCTAGAGACTTGCCTACGCAAGCCGACAGCCAGGGCGGGCCGGGGAAGCCCGCCAGCACCACGGTGCCCCAGTCGACGGGCAAACCCTGGTTCCCGTCCGTGCCGCGCATGTCGAGCTCTTGGCGTACCCGGGAGCGTACCCCGGGGTCCTTCAGGCGGGCGAGGACTGCCTCCGGCTCGCCGGCTTGCACCCAGCTCGGCAGGAGGGCGTGCAGGGATGTCATCGCCGCCAAGTACGGGTAACTGTCGAAACTGAGGTCCACCCCGTCATCGGTCGCCTTATCGAGCAAAGAGACGAGCGAGCCTACCCGGCCCCGGTTGACCTCGTAGCTGAGATGGGTGTGGGCGAGGTGCAGCGGTACCTTGCTCATCCGGGCGATCTCCACGCACTCTTTGTAGGACTCGAGCGCGGTGAGGCCGTAGTTGCGGTGGTGAGGGCAGAAGTAGCCCCCGGCCGCCGCCACGACATGGCACAGGCTGACGAGCTCCTCGGTTGTGGCGAACGCCCCGGGGACATATGTGAGCCCAGCCGACATACCGACGGCCCCTTCGTCCAAGGACTGTTGCAGGAGCCGGGCCATGTGCCGGAGCTGGACCGGCGTCGCCTCCTGCCGTCCGGAGCCCACCACGAGCAGGCGTAGGGTGCCGTGGGGCACGAGGTAGGCGACGTTGACCGCGATCTTGCCCTCCAGGTGCCTCAAGTAGTCGCCGACCGACCGCCAGCACCAATCGAAGCCGTCGGGGTCGTCGTTCCAGCCCTTGAGTTGCGCCCTCAGGTGCTCGAGGACCTCGTCGTCCACCGGGGCGTAGCTCAGGCCGTCCTGACCGATCACCTCGGTCGTGACCCCCTGGAGCAGCCTCGACTCGTGGTCCGGGTTCGCGATTACCTGCACGTCGGAATGCGAGTGCATGTCGATAAAGCCCGGGGCCACGACCCGGTCCCTGGCTTCGAGCACTTCGCGTGCGTCGACCGCTGTGCCGCCCGGAGGCAGGATGGCCGCCACGCGTCCCCCGCTCACCAGGACGTCCCCCGGCCTCGCCGGCGCACCGGTGCCGTCCACCAGGAGACCGTTGCGTACAAGGAGGTCGGCAACCAATTTGCTTCAATCCTTATGAGAGGTGTCGATGGTCGTGGGCCAAGGAACGACCTGACGGCACCGATGGTAGCGCCCGCCTCCCTCGGGGCCGGGGGTTTCCCGCGCGCTTGTAGACGTTTTTGCCCGGCAGGGCCGGAGTTTTTGTAAGGGACCTGCCGAGGTCGTCGCCGTGGCGGCGCCGGGGCCAAAAGCTCCTGGTGCGGACCGCAACCTCATTGGGCTTGCCCTCGGCCGCCGGGGCTGCCTGGCGCCCCGCGCAGGCGTCGCATAGGTAGACGCCATCGCGCAGACGGGTCCGGGTGCGCTCACGGCAGCCGGCGCACAGGTGGTCGAGGTAGACCAGTTGGTTGACGTCGAGCGGGCCGGAAGGTCGCTCGAGGTCGTCCAGGCGGCGCTGAGCCGAAATAGCTCAGAAGCGGTCTTCGTTCCTGGCCTCTGATACAAAAAGTCTGCCCCCTCCGGGCGCGGGATCGTTGTCAGCCTCGGGGGAGGCCGCCCTCGGCTGGCGGCGCTGGCCCGGGGGTGGTACGACCGCCGGCCACCGACCGCCCGTCGCCGTCCGCCAGCCACCGCCCGCCGGGCGCCGTCCGCCAGCCACCACCCGCCGGGCGCGCGAAGATCGGTGCGACTTACACGCTCGAGTCCCATCTGCAAAACGACGACGAAGCCCAATCGTGCCCTGCGAGCCCCCGCCCTCCCAGTGACGCCGGCGGACGACGACGGTGGGCGGCTCCGGAGGGCGCTCGCCCTCGGGCCGGCGCCGGGGACGGGGCGAGCGTCATTGGGCCTGGTCCTCGCCCTGTTGGCCTCGGCCGCCTTCTTCGACGGCTACGACGCCCAGGTGATGGCTCTGCTCCTGCCGCAGATCCAGGACAGCTTCCACGTAAGCGTCACCGCGCTTGGCATCGCGCAC
The DNA here is from genome assembly GCA_050744045.1 of Acidimicrobiales bacterium. Taxonomy (GTDB): domain Bacteria; phylum Actinomycetota; class Acidimicrobiia; order Acidimicrobiales; family Palsa-688; genus JBOGGK01. The sequence goes on from JBOGGK010000572.1 coordinate 5,896, forward strand.
GTCCCAGTGGCGCTCGGCCAGTTCGCAGCCTTCTTCGTCATCCGTCAAGCCGACCGGGTGGGCCGCCGGCCTCTATTGCTGCTGACTATCCTCGGCTACACCGCGTTCACTGCGGCGACGGCGGCCGCATGGGACCTATGGTCGTTCGCTGCCCTCCAGTTCTGCGCCCAGGTGTTCATCGGGTCCGAGTTCGCCGTCGCTGTCACCATGCTCGTGGAACTGTTCCCGGAGCGCAAAAGGGGCCGCGCTCTCGGCGTGCTCCTCACCTTCGGCCCATTGGGCGCGGTCGCGGTCGCCGTCTTGTTGGCTGCCGGTGGGCAAAATACGCCCCTCGGCTGGCGGCTTTTCTACCTGGTCGGGCTGCTCCCGCTGACCGCGGTCGCCGTGGTGCGCCGGCGCCTGCCGGAGACGGACAGTTTCCAGATAGAGCAGCGTCGGCGCGCCCGGGGGGCCAGCCGGTCAGAGGTGCCGTTCCTCGAGCCCTGGCTCCCCCGGTACCGCCAGCGCTTGGTCGTGGTGGGACTGGTGTCCCTGCTCCAGACGCTCCCGTCCTCGGCGGCGGTGGCTTGGTGGGCCTTTTACGCCGAACGCCAGCAGGGGATGAGCACCGGCGAAGTCGCCACATACGTCATATTCGCCTATGGGGCGGGCCTCCTCGGCTACTACTGCTGCGGGCGCCTGATGGACCGCATCGGCCGGCGCCCCACCGCAGTCATCTACATAGTCTGCACCGTGGCCGCCGGCGCCGGCCTGTTCCAAAGCGGCCCCGGACTGGCCAGCCCGGTGCTGCTCGCCGTAGCGGTGTTCTTCGGGCTCGGCGTCGGCCCGGTGCTGTCCGCGTTCGCCACCGAGTTGTTCCCGGCGCGCATCCGCGCCCAGGCCTCCGCCTGGGTGCGCAACTGGTTCGCCATCGTCGGCTCCGCCCTCGGGCCCAGCCTGGTGGGGGTCCTGGGGGACCCCTACCGCGGGGCGATCGGCAACGTCGGCGACACCGTCAGCTTGCTCATGGTCGTGGCGCTGCCTGCTGCGTTCCTCGTGTGGCGCTACATGCCTGAGGCGCGCGGGGCGGCGCTCGACGCCGAGGCCCCCCTGGCCGTCGGGCTGCCTGGAAGGGGGCGGCTCCCGGCCGGCGACCGCGCCCCCGCTGGCACAAGTTTGTGGCGGTCGTTCGCGCTGGGCCTGGGCGGGGCGCTGTTACTCCTCGGGGTGGTGTCCGGCGTGGTCCTGGCCTTCGGTACGGGCGAACTGCGCCCCTCCGGCGCCGCCCAGGAGTGGCTTTTCGACATGGCCGGTTCCACCGTCCCGAGCGGCCGCCACGCAGCCCTCGGCCAAGCCAGCAAGCTCGGGGACGCGGCACTCGCCCGCCCCCTTATCCCCGACGGCATCGCCGGCAAGGCGGCCTTTTCCCGGATAGCCGTCGGTCGGGGCAGGGCAGGTAGGAACGGGGTGACCGCGACGGTGCCCTTTACCGTGGCTCGCCCGGCCCCCTCGGGGGTGCCGCCGGCCCTTTCCGGCGTGCTCGTGTTGCACCGATCGGCAGGCGGTTGGCGGGTAGTGGCTATCGGTGCGGTCCGCCGGGCTACGGCTGTGCCTGCGCCGGCGGGCGCGGGGCTCCCCGGTCCCGGCCTTGCCTGGGGGGCGGGGGCCGTGGCGGTCGTGGTCACTTTGGCCGGCGCAGCCAGTCTGGTGGTCAGGCGTGCCGGTCGGGCCACCTCCTCGGGGCCGTGAGAGATCTCGCCGCCGGCGGGGCGCTGGTGGTCAACGAGGACGGGTGGTCCCAGCTGGACCTGCGGTGACGGAGAAAGCAGGGCCGGTTGAGCCCGACCTGGCCCCGGCGCTCCCAAGCAGACCCTTTCCCCTAAAGCGGGTACCCGCTCTGTAGCGCCGCCGCCCTTGCGATCTCCCTGCCCGGGAACCGAGGCGCCCGGCGGTAAGTTAGTGAGGACGTGCGCGCGGCGGGCAGGTTAGCTCTTTTGGGGTCCTTGGCAGGGGCGGCGCTGCCCGGTGGCCTCTGGGCCGGTGCCACCGGGGCGGGCGCAGCCCCGGCGCCTCGCTCGGGCCTAGCTGACCCCGGCGAGGTCGCTTACATCTCGGGCAGCCAGATCTACCTCACCCACGGCAATGGCGGCCGGCGGAGGGTTGCGGGCCCTGGCCAAGCGAGCGACCCGGCCTGGTCGGCAGATGGCAATTGGGTGGCGTTCCTGCGCAGCCCGGCCCCGCCCGCCGGGAGCCCCTATGCCGCCGAGCCCTCGCAGCTATGGGTGGCTCGTCCCGACAGTTCTGGTGCCTACCGGTTGAGCAGCGCCGGCTCCGACGTGACTGGGTTCGCCTGGGGCCCCGCCGGTGCAGGGGAGGAGATCGCGTTCTCCACCACGGGCCCGAGAGGGCTCGTCTCCCAGATCTGGCTGGCGAGGCCCGGGCGAGCGACGGGCCGGGCCTTTGCGAGCGTGCCGGGGCTGTTCGGGTTCTCCTGGTCGCCTTCGGGTGGAGCACTGGCGGTCAGCCGCAACGTCTATGGCCCCGATGGCTTCCGGCGGGCCACGTTGGAGATAGCACCGCTGGCAGGGCGGGCGTGGCGCACGGTCCGCTCGGGGGGGAACGCCTTCGAGCTGGCGAGCTGGTGGCCGAACGGCAAGGGCCTGCTTTACTGGGCCGACCCCGAGAGCTCGGCGTCGCTCGCCGCCGACGGCCTGGCCCTGGAGAGCCTCGACTTGGCCGACGGGCGGGTATCCAGGCTCGCAGTGACCCTTGTCCACCCCAACTGGCTGGCATGGTCCCCGGGCGGCACCGCGGTGGCGATAGTGGCCGGGGGCAACCGCTCGATATGGAGCTCGGGCAAGCACGTCGAGGTGTGCGCCCTGCCTGCCGGCCGGTGCCGGCCCATGCCCCGGCCCGCAGGCCCGGTCATGAGCTTGGGGCCGGCGTGGGCGAGCTCCGGCGCCCTCACCTACGTGGTGGCACCAGCGGCACGGGGCAACGGCTTCTGGCCACCGCCGGGCGCGCCGGGCGCGCCGGGCGCGCCGGGAGGGGCCGCATACAGGCCCAAGACCCTCGCTTGGTGGTACGGGGCCCAGCGCCTGTGGAGCTCTGGGCCGGGTGCCACCGGCGCGCGACCCCTCGCCGCAGCCGGCCGGGGCGCGCATACCCCGGTGGCAACGGCCGGCGGGCTCCTGTTCGTCCGGGGCGGCGGCCTCTGGTACCTCCCGACCGGGGCGGCATCTCCATCGCGCCTCGCCGGGCACCTCGGGCCGGCTGACCCGTACGGGGATGACTACTACGGCTACGTGCCATGGTCTGACGACTTCGCCTGGCACCAGTAGCTGACCGTGAAGGGGGGCGCTCTGGGTGGCATTTGGCCGCCCCGGCCCGGCCGTGCTAGGTTCTATGTAGCCCGTCCGGTTGCTCGAGCCTGGGGAGCAAGCCCTCAGGTGCCCTTCTCAGGGCCTGGGCAGCTGGGGCGGCGGCTATCAGCGGATCACGACCGACTTGAGCAGGTTTGGCTTGTCATCGGCTGCGAGGTGAGAAAGGTGCCGGCGATGAGCAGCCGTATGGGTGTCCTCAGGGCCCCGCCCGAGGTTTCCAGGCCGCAGGCGGGGAAGAAGGTAGTGCTGGTGGGGACCTACCCACCGACGCCTTGTGGTCTGGCCACGTTCACGGCCAACCTGCGCGCTGCCGTTGGCGCGCCAGGGTCTAACTGGCGAGCCGATGTGGTCCGCCTCGTCGACCAACCCGTGGCCATAGGCGGTGAGGTGGTCGATGAATGGGTGGCGGGGGATGTCGTCTCGCTCCACCGGGCGTTGGCGACGATGGCGCCCTACGACGCAGTGGTCCTCCAGCACGAGTACGGCCTGTTCGGGGGGGTTGACGGGGAAGACGTGACCGCCATGGTGGACGCCTTGGCCGCCCCTCTGGCGGCGGTGGTGCACACAGTCCTGTTGCAGCCGACGCCTCACCAGCGGGCGGTGCTGGACCACGTCGTCTCAGCCGCGGCCGTCGTGGTGGTCCAAAGCAAGGCCGCCCGGGACCGCTTGGTAGCAGTGCACGGCCTGGAGAGGTCGCGGGTGGTCGTAGTACCCCACGGAGCAGCCGCCAACTACTCTCCGCTGCCCGCCACCGGGGGTGGTAGGCCTGTTGTCCTCACCTGGGGGTTGCTCGGGCCCGGCAAGGGTATCGAGCACGCGATCAACGCCATCGCCGCCCTCAGGGCGCGGGGCTTGGAGGCGACTTACATAGTCGCCGGCCAAACCCACCCCAAGGTCCGCGCTGCGAGCGGGGAACGGTACCGGCACCGGCTTGCCGGCCTGGCAGCCAGACTTGGTGTCGCAGACCTGGTCCGCTTCGATGCGGCCTACCGGGACTGGGGCTCGTTGCGGGCCCTGGTCCGGCGCGCGGACGTGGTCCTGCTGCCTTACGACTCGACGGACCAGGTGAGCAGCGGCGTGCTCGTCGAAGCCCTCGCCTCCGCCCGGCCGATCGTGGCGACCCGCTTTCCCCACGCCGAAGAGCTGCTCGCCAGCGGCGCCGGGCTGACAGTCCCTCACGGGGACGCCGAGGCGATGGCTGGCGCTCTCGCCTGCACCCTTTTTGAACCGGGAGTAGCGGCAGGTATGGCAGACGTGGCTCGCCGGGAGGCAGAGGCGCTGCTCTGGCCGGCAGTAGGGGCGGCTTACCGCTCGCTTATCGGCGGCGTGCTGGCGGCAAAGCTCGTCGGGTGAGCACGACGGGCGGGCACGACGAGTGACGCCGCCTGCCCGCGTGCAAGCGCCCAGCCTCCGCCACCTCCAGCGGCTTTCGGGGCCGTTCGGGCTGTACGAGCACGCTCGCTTTGCCCGCCCGCGACGCCGGTGCGGCTACTGCACGGACGATGCCGGCCGGGCGCTGGGGCTGGCCTGCCGGCTCCCTGGCGACCCATATGCCGAAGAGCTCGCTTCTGTGACGGTCGCCTTCTTGGAGCGGGCGCACCTGGGCGCCGGCCAGTTCCGGCTCCGGCTTGGCCCCGACGGCCGCTGGACCGCCGATGCGCCGAGCGACGACGCGGCCGGCCGGGCACTTTGGGGGCTCGGGGTGGCGGCTGCGGATGCCCCGTGGGAGGAGGTCCGCGACCGAGCGGCGGCACTGTTCGACGCGGCAGCCGCGTTCCGTTCTCCTTGGCCCAGGGCTACCGCCTATGCAACGCTGGGTGGCGCCGAGCTGTTGGGCGTCGCCCCAGCCCACCGCGGTGCCCGTCGGCTCGTCGCCGAGGCCGCCGAGCGCCTCGGGGCCGCGCGGGCGAAAGCGTCGTCGAGGGCTGGTCGGTCGAAGCCCGAGGCGGGGGCGGCACCGGGGGCTGGCCGGTCGAAGATCGAGGCGGGAACGGCGCCGCGGGTCGCTTGGCGCTGGCCGGAGGGACGCCTCACCTACGCCAATGCGCGCTTGGCGGACTCAGCCCTCGCTGCCGCGGTGGCGCTGGGCCGGCCCGAGCTGGCCGAGCAGGCGCTGGACCGGCTTGGCTGGTTGGTCGAGGAAGAAACTATTGGAAGCCGCTTCAGCTTCGCCCCGACAGGGGGGCGGGGCCCCGGCGGGCCCAAGCCCGGCTTCGACCAGCAGCCGATCGAGGCCTGGGCCACGGCCGACGCTTGTGCCCGAGCCGGGGCCTTCACGGCCGACCCGATATGGGCTACCCGATTGGAGAGGGCCATCTTGTGGTTCCTCGGCGGCAACGACACCGGGGTGGCCATGTTCGATAGCTCGACGGGCGGGGGCTACGACGGGCTGGGCGCCCACGGCGTTAACCGCAACGAGGGAGCGGAGTCCACGATGGCGTTTGTGGCTACCATGCTCCAAGCCGCTACAGCCGGGATGCCCCCGGCCGCTTCAACCGCCCGGCGGCCGCGGCGCAAAGGGGCTACCGGCGCTGGAGCGGGGCCTCAAGCCACGCTCGCCAGCGCGGCAAGTAGGTGAGACACCGACGCCGTTGCTGCCCCGATGCAGCGGTCAGCCGCACCGTAGGTGATGTAGAGCTTGTCCCCGTCGCGGTGAGCACCCTGGACGAAGATCACGTTGTCGACGTCGCCGGACCTTTCCCACTCCAGTTCCGGCTCGAGTACGGCCTCGGGGAGGCGGCTCAGTACCTGCCCGTTGGCCGGGTCGAGCAGGGCCAGGTTCATCGTGTACGCGCCGTCGCCCCGCCGTTCATGGAAAAAGAACAACAGCCCCTTGTCGGTACGGACCGGAGGGGCGCCCGCGCCTACGCCTAGCGCACCACGGCTCGGCGCAAGCAGGGTGTGGGCGTCGAAGTCGGCGAGGTAGTCGTCCCAGTATTCCTCGCCAGGATCCCAAAGGTGGTCCAAGTCCTCGAAGACGGCGAGTTGCATATCGGGGTGGATGCGGTGGACCATCGCGACCCGGCCGTCCGACAGCGAGAAAATAACGGCGTCCTTGTTGGCTATCCCGTCGGGGCCGAGCAGGCGCCCAGTCCCGGCCCGTAGGTTGAAGCGCCGGCCGTCCCAGCCGAGACGGTGGGCGCCGATGCGCCAACGTACGCCGTCCCCGGGCGGCGAGAGCCATGTGTAAGTCATCACCAAGTCCTCGCTACCTCCGGTACCGACTCGCTGCACCCGGGGATCCTCGAAGCAGGCAGCCCCCGCCGTGCCGGCGGGGGCGAGCACGTAGGCGAACCTGTAGTCGCGCCCGTCGGCCGACGTGAGCACCACGACATCGGACAAGTAATCGAGGAACCGGTCGCCCGAGCCGGGGTTCGGTCGGTAGCCGGCGCGCACGGCTCGAGCAAACAGGTGATAGGTGCCACCGTGGTGGACGAGGCCCGGGTTGAAAAGTGCGCCGTAGCCTGGCGCTGACGCCGCCTCCGCCACCGGGTACTCGCCCAAGCGCAGGACGTGGCTGCACTTGCCGGCGAGAGCCAGCCCGAGGTGGCTGTTGCTACCGTTCATTGCGCCAGGTGCTGTCATCTACCCAAGGTTTCGGCCACGTATGGGCCCAGTTGAGCTGACACGATAGGCGGGGCCATAAGCGCGAACGCGGATACCGGCAGGCTCGGCGTCGGTGTAGCGCCACCCCCTCTCGCTTTTTCCCCGAAGCTCCTTGGGGCAGTGCGGCCGCGCCCGCCTGGCGGGCGCCCGCTCTCGGGCCTGCTTGCTTCGCTTCGCGGCGCGGCCCAGTCGGGTCAGCGGAAGGACCGGCGTGCTTTGGGCCCCATTACTTGGTGCTCGACGCCATGGGGGGCCCATTACTTGGTGCTCGGCGCCATCGGCGCTGGGCGTTAGATGACTACCACACTCCGCAATACCTCTCCTCGCGTCATACGGGAGAACGCTTTTTCGACCTCGGTGATGCCGATGGTATCGCTCACGAAACAGTCGAGGTCGAGGCGGCCCTGCCGGTACAGATCGACCAGCATGGGGAAATCGCGTCCCGGGAGGCAGTCTCCGTACCACGACGGCTTCAGTGCACCCCCCCGGCCGAAGAAGTGGGCCATGGGCACGGCGGGGAGCGGCGCTCCCGGTGTGGGTACCCCAACCTGGACTACGGTCCCGGCGAAGTCCCTGGCATAGAAGGCCTGTTTCAGGACTTCGGGGTCTCCGACCGCCTCGATGGTCACGTCCGCCCCGAAGCCACCGGTTGCGGCGCGGACCGAGGCCACGGGGTCTTCTCGGTTGCCGTTCACGGTGTCGGTGGCGCCCAGTTGCCTGGCCCACTCGAGCTTCCTGTCGTCTATGTCCACGGCCACGATCGTCGTCGCCCCCGCTAACCGGGCGCCGGCGACTGCGGCGCACCCGACCCCGCCACAACCGAAGACGGCCACACTATCCCCCGGTCCTACTGCCCCGGTATGGACCGCTGCCCCTATGCCCGCCATTACCCCGCACCCGATCAGGCAAACGGCCTCCGGCCGAGCGGGCGGGATCTCGGTGCACTGGCCGGCCGCTACCAGGGTCAACTCGGTGAAGGCGCCGATCCCGAGGGCAGGCGAAAGCGGGGTACCGTCTTCCAGTGTCATCCGCTGGCTTGCGTTCAAGGTAGAAAAACAGTACTCCGGCTTGCCCTTCCGGCACGCTCGACAGCTACCGCAAACCGCCCGCCAGTTGAGGACCACGAAAGTGCCGGGCCGGAGCGCCAAGACGTCAGGTCCCACGCTCACGACCTTGCCCGCCGCCTCGTGCCCGAGCAGGAACGGGAAGTCATGCGAGATGCCGCCCTCCCGGTAATGCAGGTCGGTGTGGCAGACGCCGCATGCCTCCACCCGGACCAGTGCCTCTCCGGGCCCGGGGTCGGGGACGACGATAGTTTCCAAAGAAACAGGCTCGCCGCGGTGAAGGGCGACCACGCCTTGCACTTGGTGGTTCATCGTTCCACCTCCTGTCCATAGCGACGCTATGTCGTCCCCCGCCACTGTGCCAAGGGGCGACGCCATGGGGCCTCCGCCGGGTGAGCCAAAGCGCCCGCGGGAAGCTTGGCGCCCCCGGCTGCGGCTGAAGGCCAGACGCCGCCGCGGCGGAGACCGGGAGGGGGCGTTCGCCGTGCAACTGGTCCCCGAGGAGGGCGCGGGTCGTCACCCCCGGGGGGGCCGGAGCGAGGTCGTCGGGTTGGGCCTCAAGCTGCGGCCGGGCGGGAAAAGCAGGGGGTCGCTTCGTCCAGGTGGCCCACGATTGTCACTACTCGTGGTAAGAGAACAGCACTGAGCACACGGTTCGTCGAGGATCTAGCGGGAGTTTCCTGGCTAGCCGC
>JBOGGK010000573.1:0-5659 GCA_050744045.1 Acidimicrobiales bacterium
GCTCGCGGGCGGTGCCGGGCGGACCGAGCCGAGAGCGGCGGGCGGGGGAGCGGCCGGCTGGTCGAGCTAGCGCCCGGACAGGCTCCGGCGGGCCAAGGCGACGAGGTTGCCAGCGGCGGCCCGGCCGTCCTCGCGCAGGGTGCGCAGCTCCTCACGCAGCGACGAGATGGTGGCCCGAAGCCGCTCGTTCTCGTCCTCGAGGTCGGTGATGCGCGACGACTGGGACTCGACCTGGCGGCGCAGGCCGGCGATGGCGCCCTCGATGTTCTCGATGTGGCGGTCCTTCAGTTCGGTCGCCTGCTCGAAATGGAGCGCCTTGTGCCGTTCGAGATCGTACGCGGTCTCCATGCCGAAGCGGTCGGCGACGGCGTCGTAGTACTCGGCCACCGTCGCCAGCACCGCTGCCGGTTGGGCCCGCAGCCTGGCCGGTGGTCTCAGCTCGGTCCAGCCTTCGGGCAGCTCGGCCAGCCAGCGGGCGAGCGAGAGCTGGGCGCCGGTCAGCACTTCCAGGTTGGAGGCGCTCTTCAGCGCCGTGCGGTGGTGGCGCAGCTCGGGGGAGACGAAGTGCCCGGCCCGGCCGGCGTCGACCGTGGCCATCTGGGCGCTGCTCAGTACCTCTCCCAGTTGCTCGAGGAGCCGGCCCCCCTCGGCACCCGGGCCCTTGACGAAGCTCTCGTAGCGCACCACTAGGGCACGCCTGCCCGCGAAGCCCTCCAGCAGTTCGGCGCAGTACAGCTGCCAGAGCGCCAGGGCGACGTAGAGGGGCCGGCCGTCCCGGCTGCGCATCGAAAGGGCGATGTCCATCGGGCTCCGGTCGACCAGCACGACGGCGAAGCTCTGCTCCAGGGCGGGCTGCCAGGCGGGCAGGGTGAGGCCTATCCGGGGGTCCTTTACCACCAAGGGCCGGCCGGCACCGGCGGAGCGGAGATGGGCTAGGACCTCGTCCACCTTGGGCCGCCAGGCGGGCGCTTTGTCGGCCACCAGGGCTCGGGGCGGGGGCTTGTCCCAGGCGCCGCCCAGCCCGGCCAGCAGCTCGTCGTTGAGGCCGTTCACGTCCGCCCGCTCGAAAAAACCGGTCGGGTTGTCCTCGGCCGCCGGCAGCAGCTCGTCGTCGTCGCCGGCGTAGAAACCGGCCTTGGCGAGGAAGCCAGCCACCGCGCTCGTCCCGCTGCGGTGCATGCCGAGCACCACGGCCCCGGCCAGCTGGCCGCTATTTCCCACTGAGCCCCACTGAGCGCGAAGCTACCCGAAGATAGCCTCTGTCTGCGTATGGCACTGACGATCCTGGCACGGTGACGGCGCGCCTGCGCCTGCTCGGCGTCCTGCTCTGCTACAACGACGGGGACCTGGTCGAAGACGCCGTCCGCTACCTGCGCGAGCAGGGCCACGAACTGGTCGTGTGGGACCATGGCTCGACCGACGAGACGCCGGGGTTGCTGGAGGGCCTGCGGGGCGAGCTGGTCGAGCTGAGCAGCATCCCCCGCAGCGTCGACTTCTACGGCCTCTACCAAGCCATGTCCGCCCACCTGCTCGCAAACTACGTCGGTCGCTACGACTGGGTCTCCTGGCCGGACCAGGACGAGTTCCTGGAGGGCCCCGACCGCACCCGCAGTTACCAGGAATGGCTGGGAGAGGTCGCCTCGTCGCCTTATGACTGGGCCCAGTTCAACAATTATAATTTCTGGTGGACGGCCGAGGACGACCCCGGCGTTACCCGCGCCGTAGAACGGGTCCGCCATTACAGCCTTTTCGCCGACTGCGGGCCCCGCGTCCGCTGCTGGCGGGCGTCGGCCACCAACGTCCGCGAGTTCAACCACAACCCGCCGCTCGGGCAGCGCTACCCGGTGTTTTTCAACCTTAGGCACTATCCGATGAGGAGCGAGGCCCAGATGCTACGCCGGCTCGAGGTGGACCGGGCCGGCCTGCGCCGGGGCGGGAGCAATTACCACTACGACAACATGAGCTCGTGGCCCGAGCGCCTCGTTATCCCGGCGGCCGAGCTGCATTTCGACGACGGCAGCAGCGAGCTCGACCCGCGCCCTATTTTCGACTGGCGTTCTATTTACGGGGGGGAGGCGGACAACACGCCTCAGCTCGGGTAATCCCGGCCGGCCCCGCCGGCGCCACCGGCACACCCGTGTAAGGGCCAACTGCTTGTGAATGTCACCGGCACGGGACGCGCCTGCGCCGCCCCGCCGCCAGCCCCCCGCCAGCCCCTCGCAGGCGCCCGCCGCCAGTCGCTGTCAGCCCCCGCCGCTGGCCGCCACCGTGGGCGCCAGTACCCGGCAGGGCAGCGATGCCGTCCATCCGGGCGGGTCTATGGCCAGGGAAAGCACGGCCGGCGCGGCGCCACCCGACTTGCACTCAGAACTGGCCCGTGCCACTTGAGCTTTCCAGCTGGGCCCCAGTTCTCGCTGATTATTATCCCGGAAATCGGCGGCCCAGCTCGGTACCAGTAGCGCCGTGCAGGCGAGGCCCGCCAACCAGGGGTAGGCCGAGGCGCCGGGCCTGGCCCGCGGGGCCCGGCCGGTGGCCACCGATGACGCGGCCAGCGAGGCTCGCCCGGCCGAAGGCCACCTGCGAAGCGTCCGGCGGCTCTCCCGGCGGCTCTCCCAGTGGCTGGCCCAGTGGCCGGCGACGACCACGACCCCGCTCAGCAGCAGCATCAGCGGGACTGCTTCGTAGCGGCTGCCGACCTGTACCCGCAGTGGCGAGGTCACCTGGTCGAGGCCCCGCAGCCAGACCGCGGCGGCGAAGGCGCCGAACGAGCACGCCGTCGCCACCACGGTGAAAGCTCGGGCCCCGGCCGATCGCGCCAGCAGCCCTGCTAGCGCGAGGACGCCGATGGCTGCCGCCCCGAGGGCGACTGCCAGCCCGGCGTCGTGCGCCAGGAGCCAGTCGGTCCCCTTGACGCCGGCCACCAGGCCGAGGCCGGCCCGGACGGCGAAGGACCGGGCGATCCCGGCCAGGCTGCCCTGGGAGCGGCCGAGCACGCCGGCGTGCGGGGACAGCGATATTACTGCCCATTGGTAGGCGAGCCCGAGCACGAGGCCGGCGGTAGGGGAATGCTCTCCCAGCCAGCGGCGCCACCCGCCGCCAGCCCCGGGCCCAGCTCGGCGCGCGCCCGCCCCGCCGAGGGCGATAAGCCGGGCGGCACCGAGGGGGAGCAGGACGGCTGCCAAGGGCTGGGAGGCGGCCGCCAGCGCGCAGACGGTTCCGGCGCCGGCCCGGCCCCCCGCAGAACGGGGCCGCCACAGCAGCGCCCAGAAGGTGGCGAAGAAGAGCCACCAGGGCACGTTCACGACGTTGTCGAGCAGTTCGACGTTGGCGACGGGCAGCAGGACCATGGACCCGGCCAGGACCGCCCGCAGGAGGGGGGAAGGGACGTGGCCCTTGGCCATGTGGAACACCAAGCAGGCGAGGGCGCCGGTGCTGGCGGCGCCGGCCAGAGCCAGCACGAGGGCGGCGTCGCCCGGTGGGGCGAGGCGGGCGAGCTGGCCGGCGAGACGGGGGAAGAGCTGGGCATAGCCGTCGTGCAGGTGCACCAGCGTGGCGAAAAACGGCATCCTCAACGCCTGAGCGTAAAAAATCCTCCCGTCTTCGGCCCAGAGCGTGCTCGTCGGGGCCAGGCCCGGCTGGCGCAGCAAGGCCAGTGCGCTGGCGGCGGCAAAGGCGGCGAGGTAACCGAGGGCGGCGGCGGGGCGGGGCCAGGGGCACTTCGCGGCGGGCGGGAAAAGAGGGGCCAGCCGGTCCGGGAGCGAGCCCAGCCGGCCCGGGGGCGCAACTAGCCGCCGGCGGAGGGGGCGAGCCCTGTTCACGGCCCGGGCGCGAGGCGGCAGAGCCGGAGCGGGCCAGGCCCGTCCCAGGTCACCACGAGGTCGGCGCCGGCGTAGTTGTCGTCCAGGTAGCCCGTGCCCGGGCCAGGTACCCTCAGCTCGACGGGCACCGACGTCGAAGGAGGCCGGCCGGGCACGAGCAGGGCACCGAGGTGGTAGTTGGTGCCCGCCGGAGCGGGGTTGGCGATGACCTCGGCCGCCGCCGCCGTCTCGCCGCTCCGCACCCGCAGCCAGATCTGGGCGGGGGCGGCGCCCGCCGGCGGGGCGAACGTCATGCAGCCAGCGCCCCGCCCGAGGACAGAACCGAACTCCACCTTCACGAACGCGAAGCGCCCGGGGAAGAGCGGGGCGTGGCTCAGGGCCATGGCGAAGCCGTTCCAGACGCCGACCGCGAGCACCGTGCGGGCGTTCACGAGCTGGTCCGGGCTCAGCCGGCCGCTCGGTGCCAGCCCCCGGCGCTCCAGTTGCAAGATGTTGGCCACGTGCAGGTTGGGGTCGAAAGCGACCGGCGCCGCCTGGGGGCCGGACACATCGTTCACCCCGTTGGCGAGCAGCGACCCGACGGCCATGAACTGTGACCTGGTCCCCGAGGTGACAGCGGCCCGGGCCCGGGTCGCCGAGCGGGCCTCGCCCACGTTGCCGGCCACGGCGAACGCCAACAAGCCCACGGCGGCGAGGCGCGCCCACCGCCAGGCCCGGGCCGGGCTGAGCGCCCGGGCGACGACTGGGGCCAGTAAGGCGATGGCCACATAGACATAGCGAGACGTAGCGGGGGGGACGTAGTGCGACGGCCCCGGCCCGGCCTCGAGCTGGTCCCGGCCGAGGGCGGTGAGGATGAAGAAGGCGACGGCCGCGCCGCAGAGAGCGAGGACGACGGCCTCGCCCCCGGAGGGCCGGCGCCGGCACCAGGCCGCCCGGCGCAGGTGCCAGGCCACCCAGAGCCCGAGGCACACCGCGAACGCCCCGCCCGCCGCCTCCAGGGTCGAGGCGTGCCCGAGCGCCCCGGAGAGCCCGTTCCAGGTGTAGCCAGGGATGCGGGCGAACGTCCCCAGGGAGAAATCGTCGGAGTGCTCGGCTAGGCCGAGGTGGCCCACACCGGCGAACCAGGCCAGGTACGCGGCGAGTGGTGGCCCCACGACGAGGGCCGCCTGCCGCTTCGGTAGGCGGGCGAAGGCGAGCACGGCCGTCCCCACCACCATGGCGTCGCCCAGGGTCGAGCACATGAGGCTGGCCAGGAGGGCGGCGGAGGCGCCGGCGGCCAGGACGGAACTGCGGCGGAGGGTGCCGGGGGCGGGGCCGGCGGGCCCGGTGCTGGAGGCGGGGCCGGTGCTGGAGGCGGGTCCGGTGCTGGAGGCGGCGGCGTCCAGGAGCACAAGTGCGGTCAACCCGAACAGGACCGAGCCGACGAAGCCGATCTGGAACGCCCAGTCGAGATCCTCGGCGCCCGCCCCCAGGAAGCCCACCAGGACAACGGCGGCGTTCACTACCCAGGGCCCGGCGCCGGCTCGCCGGCCGAGGCGCCAGACCAGGTGCATGACCCCCATCTGGGCGAGCAGCAGGGGGACGAGGTAGGGCCAGTAGCTGCTCAGGTGGAACACGCTCCAGAGCCCTCGCCAGGCCAGGATGGGCAGGGTCGACCAGTGCTCGTTGTGGGGGAACCAGATGCTCCTCGGGCTGGCCGGGGAGAAGCCGAGGCCCCGGTGCACGAGGAAGTCCCACTCGTCGCCGAAGAACCACATCCCCCGGTCGAGCCAGGCCCAAAACGCGAAGGCCCCGGCCAGGCTGAGCAGGTGAACGGAGGTGGCGAGGTCGGGGTGCCGACG